>NZ_WWSL01000030.1:0-26772 GCF_009875845.1 Collinsella sp. BIOML-A6 | reverse complement strand
CTAATGGCTTGGCGTCAGCATGCCGCGATTCTGTCGCACGGAGAGCATTTCCCAGTTGACAAAACTATAGGAACACCCCCAGCCCCATCCCCTCCTAAGTTGCGGTGAAATAGTTCCTGGATTTAGGCTATTCGAGCTTTTCAGGAACTATTTCACCGCAACTTTCTGTAAGGGTGGTTTTTAGGGCCGCCGAGGGGCACTAATCAACCGTTTGCCGATATGTTTGGCCCTGACTCATGACTCTGACCTGCCCCGTCAAGCTTTTGGTCAGTTCATGGCAAGGTCTGGCGGACCAAATATGGGATAGCGTAGTGTCATTCCCTCCCCCCTCGAGACCATGGGGTCGAAAATGAGTCATGATAAACGCTGTTCCAAACCGCAGGTAGAGCTGTTCTTCCGGTTATTCGAGGCCCATCATGGCGGGCATCTGTTTGTAGCCACCAAAAAATGGGATGAACGCTGTGCCTACGCGCTCATGCAAAAAGAGATGATTATTCGACTCTACAACCATGTCTACGCTGATCCCGCGTATTGGAATGACCTCGGCGTCGAAGATCGCATCTTTCAATTGGCATCCGCTATTGCGGTCGTTGAACCGGATGCCGTGTTTTGTGGAGCAACGGCGGCACTGCTCTATGGCATCGGTTCTGCATTTTCGCTTCTCGACAAGGTGCAAGTGCTGCTGCCGCGTTCCACCAGACGCGATATGTACGAATTCGTTGAATACCGACGCTGGCGGTCGGGCGACGTATGACAGCTCGGCCCGTTTACGGTCTTCCGGTATTCCGCAAGAATCCCCGTTCGCCGTCAGAATAATACCGCTCGCAGAAAAGGCGCGCATATCAGAATAGGCATATGAACGAGCGGGGAATCATCACGTTATCAGGGACAATTTTGAGAAAGGAGATGTTATCTATCCAAGACGTCCGTTAGGAGGACACAATGAAGAAAATCGTCGAAACCGGGATCACCAGGCGAGCCGCTATCGCCGCAGCGGCGGTTGGAGGAATCTCCCTACTGATGCCAAAAGGGGCGTTAGCAGCGGAATTTCAAACACTTGATCAGAATCGGATCGACTACTTCGTTCGCCCCGACCTCACTGAAAACCAGTTTGACGCGATGCTCCGCGAACGCGCGGAGGAAGAAGCTGCGCAAATCATCGAGCAAGCCCTTGCCGGTTACGATGGCGACGCACGAGCCGGGGGACGTCCGACCTACGACACGGTATACGGAAGCGTGGTAAACAAGAGCACTGGATGGCATGACGTCGCCGGACAGCCGGCGGGCGGCGTGCAGATATCGGGAGGTGGCTCTATCTTCGTATCACCTTCCGGCGGCGGATCAGTCAGTGTGTCGGTATCCCTTCCCGGAGGAGTTGGCAGCGTGAGCGTTTCCATCCCGAAGGCACAGCGCTCCCTCAGCGTGACGGGATACGCGGTCAACATTTCCGGATCGGGCTTCTACAAGGCGACGGCGAACGTGACCCACAAGATTCAGCCTACGTCGTCTATGAGACGAAGAACGGGGTACGCAGGGTCTACGCAAAGACGGCCACCAACACGTTCTACAGCATGGCTCTCGGCAAGCGAAAAGTAGGATGACATGATAGGCAAGAGCTATACAAAGATAGCGATTGTTGGCCTTGTAATCGGTCTTGCAATGGCACTATGCGCATCATTCGCGAAGTATAGGTCCGAGCAATCGTTTATTGATGGCGCTGAAAACGGTTTTGGCATAGACGGGATGTATGCCGACGATGGCGCGACCAGGACGTCTATGGCGATTCTTGCAGGCGAAGACATGGAATGGCAAATCTGTAATGACGATGGCTCTTGTCTGAGTGGTCGTTTGGCCGCAACGAGCGATCCGAATTCGTTCGATCTTCTCGACAATGATGGAGCGGATTGCGGTTCTGTTCACCTTTCATATGCATCGCGAGATGGGATGGACGGCATTCTCTACGTCTCCCACGAAACTGGCGATTTCAAGATGCGCAGGACTAACCGAGCGCCGGCTTTTATCGAGGAGTGAGAGTTCCCGGCGGCCTGATCGGCAGGCCGCCGGGGTATCGAACCCCGCATTCATCCGTACACACACGGATGAATGCGGGAAGTGTCCGGATGAAATTGATAATCAAGGAAACAAAGCCGTCCTGCCCGGGACGGCTTTGTTCTTTAAAGGCCGGGTTTTACCCTAGTCCAAAATGGCCAGAATGGTCACCAGAAGAAGAGCGACGATCATAAGACGGAGCTCGGACATAGCGACCACCTCCCCGAAAACTCGGGCAGGGCCAAGCTAGCGAGGCGGGGTACGAGCTGACTGCTTTCTGTTTAATGGCTGCCAATCTCTTCTGCCGTCTCTTTTCGCTTTTACTCAGTAGTTATAGCTAAACGAGTAATTGCACTCAATTGCAAAACTGATCCGGTTGCGTTCCGACTTAAAGACTTAAAGATTTCTGTTGTCTGGTTCATCTGCCAGATAGTCGTGGGGAACATAGTCAACGTGATAACGCTTTTCAAGTTCCTCGATAAACCGGTTGACCTTTCGAGCATTTTGGTAAACCTTTTCGAGCGTGCGGAAAACAGCTTTCTCGTTGTACGCGGGAAGACCTTGGGCGTTCACAAAATACATCAGCTGATTGAGATTCGTTCCTTCCTTCAATAACTCATGATGGAGTTTTTCAACTTCCGCGACATTGAAATTGAATGATTCAATCTTTCCGTAGATCGCGCTGCGACGGACCAACTCGCTTACAGAGGCGCCAAGCACTGCCGCCCGCTGTTCGATCGCCATTTTTTCTGGAGCGGTCAGCATCACATGAAACGAAACGTCACGTTTCTCGGCGTCCTCGGCGATGGCTTCACCGCACTCGCCAGATTTTCTTGGAGCGTGTTTGCGCTTGCAGTTGTGCAGCGCTTTATTTTTCTCGTGCTCGATTTTCTTTCCGGTCTCAAGATCGTCGAGAGAAATCGAACGGCTAATCAAAACGGAGCGGATTAGATCAGCTTCCGTGCAACCAGCTTCGTCACAGAGGCGCTGAAGAATTTCTTTTTCTTCAGCGGTCAACGTCGCTTCGACTTTCTCACTTCGTCTCATTTTTATCCCTTCAGTTTCGGAGTGGCCTCCGAAACAAGATTTGGAAAAGTCCGCCGAATTTTTCTCGGAGGCGAAACCGCTTCGCGCACAAAGCGAAACTCAGCTTTGTCTGTCTTCTTTCCCGTGTGAGGGAAAAGCAAGATCGTAAATGGCCATAGTTCATGCTTGCATGTAATTATGGCCATTTACGTACATCTTGCAATCTCCGGAACGGTGATTGGGCGAAACACAGTGTAGACGTGGAATGAGAGGCCTCATTCCAAGCGAGAGGCCTCGCGGCGTTGTAACTGCGTGAAGACCGTGAGCGGAAGCGAATTTTTAACGCGAAGGATGCTGAGTGTTAGAGATTCGCTGTAGCGAGAGCGGAGCGGTAATGCGAATGCGAGGGATGCCGAGTGTTTGCATCACCGCGCAGCGGGTTTGTGGCGCCCGCGACGCAAACCTTCGACTTTGTCGAATGTTTTTCGATACGCTTGCGAAAAAGTTGAGGCAGCTTTCGACATTTCAATGACGCGGAGAGTCTTTGGTGAGACTCGTAGCGTTGTTGGATTGTCGAAAGGTACCGCGAATCGCATTACGGTTCGGATTAACGATTCGATTTGGCTCTGTTAGACCAAGGTTGACATAAAAACGATGTCACCGCGAGGCGTTACCCTTCAATTAACGTCGAAGGAGCGCCCATGGATGCAGACAACCTGGTCATCACCCTCAAGAAGAGCCTGGCGAAGCTCAGCAGGACCGAGCGCCGTAGAGCCGTCGAGCTGGTCGGGGACGTCGTCCGCGCCGCCATGTTCGATGACGCGGCGGGAGATGGCTATGAGGTAGAGCGCTGCCCCCGTTGCGGCTCGGTCGCTATCGTCAAGAAGGGCAAGTCCAGGAACGGCGACCGGCGCTACCTCTGCCGCGGCCGCGGCAGGACCTTCTCCGGCTCCACCGGCCGGGTGCTCGGCACGAGCAGGCTGCCCCGCGAGACCTGGATGGCCTACGCGGAGTGCTTCGCCCTCATGCTCCCCCTCCGCGAGTGCGCCGGCCGCTGCGGTGTCTGCCTCAAGACCGCCTGGACCATGCGCCACAGGCTCATCGAGTGCCTGAAGGAATATCCGCCCGAGTTCCATGTGGGGCGGGGGCAGGCCTGCGAGCTCGACGAGACGTACTTCCCCGAGTCCTTCAAGGGCAACCATTCAAAGGGTTCCTTCACGCTGCCTAGAAAGGCACGCCATCGCGGGAAGCAGGTCCACAGGCGCGGCCTCTCCCGCGAGCAGATCTGCGTCATGACGGGCGTCAGCGACAACGGACGCCGCCTTCTTCGAGGTCTCGGGCCGCGGCGTCGTCTCGCGCAAGCGCGCGGCGGAGGCCCTCCGCGACCGTATCGGCGCGGGCGCGGTAGTCGCCACGGACAAGGCGGCCGCATACATCGACGTGCTGCGCGACCTGAAGGTCGCCTCGCATGAGTCCTATGATTCCAAGGACCGCTCGGAGGGCACCATCAACCGCATCAACACCGTCCATTCGCTCCTCGACTCGTTCATGGCCCGCTTCAAGGGAGTGTCCACCAAGCACTTGGGAGCCTACCTCGACTGGTTCCGCTGGTGCCGCACCTTCATGGCGGCGGGCTCGCGCGCGGCAGAGTCCACGGTCGCCCGCCAGCTCGCCAACGGCTCCTGCTCGACCCGCGTCCGCGGCATGTTCGGCCTCGAGCCTCCCCTCATGGACTACTGGGACGGGCGGGCGGCCCAGCGAACTAAAATGTTGGCCACGGAGCAGCGACCGCGGAAGGAGCGGCAATGACATCGAACGTCCCGGCCACCACGATAAGAATCGACCCCGAGGTCAAAAGGGAGGCCGTGGCCGTGCTCGACGAGCTCGGGCTCTCCATGTCGGGCGCCATGAACATATTCCTCAGGGCGGTGATCCGCGAGGGCGGCCTGCCCTTCGACGTCAGGCTGGGATCCGCGGGGAGGGCTGACGGGGAGGGCGGGGACCGCGATGGGCGGGGATAGCCCGATTATTTTCCGGTTCGACGAACAGCCGATCGTGTCAAATTTGGTCTAACAGAGCCTTCGATTTTCATGCGGCGGCCAAGCCGCCTATGATTGCTCCCTACGTTAACAGATCCATATCGCACGGTGGTCGACATCGCCCGAACGAGCGCTTTTCGATATGCACTAGGCTATGTCGACGGGCTGGCTCGTGAGTACGGTGTCGAGCGTAAAGAATTGCGTGCGTATGCACAAGCGAACTGCCGCGGACTTCACGGCATCGCGCGCGCATTTGAGGTTTTTGAACACATGGATGACAGATCGGATAACGGTGGAGAATCCGAAGCACGGGCGGCAATGATTCTGGCGGGAGGTGCCGCTCCCGAACTTCAGGTTGAAATCACTCGACCGGGAAACGCCGGCTATTATTTGGCAGATTACGGTTGGCAGATGCCAAACGGCTCTTGGATGCTGGCTGAGCTGCATGGACTAGGCAAGTTTGAGGACGATACCCAAAATGATCCGGAACATACTGCAGCAAAAACCTATCGAGCTGCCCTCATGCGCGATGCGAACCTGCGTGCCGTGGGCCACAACGTCATTCATTTCAAGCTCTCAGACACCTACGACGCCAAAGCGTTCGGCTCCATGATGCGCGGCTACGGTATACCAACCACAAAACCCTACGTAGACTCCTGACCGGCTGTCCTCATCTTCTCGACAACAGAACCCATCATCGATCCAGCCCGCTCAGCCTCAATAAGTTGCGGTGAAATAGTTCTTGGATAACAGCTTTTGCGGCTAATCCAGGAACTATTTCACCGCAACTTCGATGGGGATGTGGGGTCCCTGGCATGTATATGAAAACGGCTCTGGTCCCAACAGAAACCAGAGCCATTAACTATCTTATGGAGCGGGCGACGGGAATCGAACCCGCGTCATCAGCTTGGAAGGCTGGGGTTCTACCATTGAACTACGCCCGCAAGATATGGTCGGGACGACAGGATTTGAACCTGCGACATCCTGCTCCCAAAGCAGGCGCGCTACCAAACTGCGCCACGTCCCGAAGGTGTTGAGCAGCTAAGGTCTAAACCTTGCGTGTCCCAAAGCGAAGGAAATTATAGGGGAGACTCCCCGCCTGTGCAAGCGCAGAAACCCTAGCTCCTCGAATGTGCGACAAACTGGCTATGAACCAGACCGATCACAAACGCCACCACGGCAATCGGTGCCCACGCAGCACCGATATCTGCCAGCGGCAACGCATCGAACGGCAGCCACGCGCCCGCAAAGAACGCATCGCGGACCGAAGTGATTACGCTCTGCACCGCGACAACGCCGCCGACCCAGACCCAAACCTGCGGATGCGCGTCGCAAAAACCGTGCGCCAGGCCCATAAGCACAAACACAATGGCAACGGGATACAAGGCGTTGAGCATAGGCACCGAGAACATAAGGATCACGTCGAGGCCCACGTTGGAGAGCACGCACGAAAACGCCGCGAACACAAAGGCGAGCATCGCGAAGGGGCGGCGCATGGCCTCCTCGGAAGCCTCCACTCCCCCTTTAACCACATACGTCTCGCAGAAGTAACGCGAGCAGCAGCTAATCAGACCGATGCACACGTTCATGCAGGCTAGGAAGAAGATGGCGAAGACCACAACCGTGCCAGCAAGACCAAAATGCATAGAGGCCGAACGCGCAAGGATCGCGGCGCCGTTGGTGGCATCGGGCATAACCGTGCCGAGCTGCATGCCGGCAAGCGCCAAGCCGCAGTAGATGACGGCCATGAGCGTACCGGCGATCACGCCCGAGCGCGAAATCTCAAAGGCCACGCGCTTGTCATCGGTCACGCCCAGCTCGTGGATGGTCTCGGCGATGATGATGCCAAAGGCGAGCGACGCGAGCAGGTCCATGGTCTGGTAGCCGGTCAAAAAGCCCTGCACGGCAGCACCGGCATTGTAGGGAGCCTGCGGCGCGGCAGCGGGACCCAGCGGCGAGATCACGGCAGCACCCACGACCAGCACGATGAGCGCGATAAGCGCCGGACCCGTAATGCGACCGAGCACGCGCGCGATGACGCCCGGACGCAGCGTGAGCGCAAACGCGACGACAAAGAAGCCGACGGCAAACACCAGGCGAGCCGTGCCGAGTGAGACACCCTCGGGCAGCAGCGGCACCAGCATCTCGAAGGCCGTGGAGCTCGTGCGCGGAATAGCCAGACACGGGCCGATTGCTAAATAGACCGCCGCGACAAAAAACTCACCAAACTTGGGGTGCACGCGACTAGCAAGCTCGCGCGCCGTTCCGGCGAGTGCCACGGCAATAAAGCCCATGACGGGCAGGCCGATGGCGGCGATGAGAAAACCAAGCATAGCGACCGGCGTAGCAGAACCTGCCTGCAGCGCCAGCAGCGGCGGAATTATGAGGTTACCGGCGCCAAAGAGCATCGAGAACAGGGCGATGCCGACGGTAACGACATGGTCGGAGCGCAGACCGCGCGGTGCAGATGAGGCCATAGGCACACCTTTCGGGTCGAAACAAAAAATGGGACGGGCAAAAAACCCGTCCCGCAAGTATATACGCTCTAGCAGGCTAAATCGCGCAAAGCGTCAATCGCGGTGTCGACATCCTCGTCCGTGTTGAAATACCCAAACGAGAAGCGGACGACGCCCTGGCGCTCGGTCCCGAGCGCGCGGTGCATGAGCGGAGCGCAATGGGCGCCGGGGCGCGTCGCAATCCCCCACCCTTGCATGAGCGCATCCGAGATCTCGGCAGAGTCGATATCGCCCACATTGAGCGACACGATCGCCGAGCGCGTCGGCTGGTCAAAGGCACCGTAGAGCGTAATCCCCGGAATCTCGCGCACGCCGGCAAGGAAGCGACCAGCGAGCGCACGCTCGTGGGCAGCAATCGCCTCGATCCCACCCCGGGCCTCGATAAAGTCGAGACCAGCGGAAAGGCCCGCGATGCCATGGCCGTTGAGCGTGCCCGCCTCCAGGCGCGTGGGCCACTCAAGCGGCTGCAGCTCATCAAAGCTGTGCACACCCGTGCCGCCCATGGCCCAAGGAGCCACATCGATGCCCTCGGCTACAGCCAGGCCGCCGGTGCCCTGCGGGCCCATAAGCCCCTTATGTCCAGTAAAGCACACGACGTCAAGCCCCATGGCGCGCATATCGATATGCGCTGTGCCGGCAGACTGCGAGGCATCGACGATCACGATCGCGCCGGCCTCATGGGCCATGGCGGCTACGCGCGCGATGTCGACCGCGTTGCCGGTCACATTAGAGGCGTGCGTCACCACCACGGCACGCGTGCCCGGCGTGACTAGCCGCGCGAGCTCGTCGTAGTCGAGCACGCCGTTCGCGTCACAGCCCGCATGCTCAACGGTCACACCCCGCTCTACCGCCAAGCGGTTGAGCGGACGCAGCACGGAGTTGTGCTCGAGCACCGTCGTGACCACGCGGTCGCCGGGATGCACCACGCCGTTAATCGCCGTGTTGAGCGCCACCGTGGAATTGGGCGTAAAGCACACATGGTCCGCCCTCGGGCAACCCAAAAGGCGCGAGAGCTTGGCACGGCAAGCGTGAATCGTACGCGCCGCGTCGAGCGCACCCGACGTCGCGCCGCGTCCGGCATTGCCGAGCGAGCACATCGCCTGCGCCACGGCATCGATCACCGCCTGCGGCTTAGAGATGGTCGTCGCCGCGTTATCCAGGTAGATCATCGCACGACCTCCCACATGTCGATCACGGTATAGCCCTCAGTAGGAACGTCCGCCGCGGTAAGCTCGCCGCGCAGCAGGTCCTCATCCGAAGGCAGTGCCTTCCACGCCAAGCCGCAGCCGGCAGCAACCTCCCCGGGCACGGGAATTGTGCGCCCGGGAAGCCCGCGCTCGATGCACAGGGTCTCGCACCCCATGGCGGCCGCCGTGGTAGGAAACGT
The DNA here is from genome assembly GCF_009875845.1 of Collinsella sp. BIOML-A6. Taxonomy (NCBI): domain Bacteria; kingdom Bacillati; phylum Actinomycetota; class Coriobacteriia; order Coriobacteriales; family Coriobacteriaceae; genus Collinsella; species Collinsella sp. BIOML-A6. The sequence goes on along the minus strand of NZ_WWSL01000030.1, from coordinate 17,755 downwards.
GATGACAAGCGCAGGGCGCTTTTCTCTCATGGCAATCCCACCCAGGCGCTACGGACGCACGACGCGCGCGGCCTGCTCCATCTTCTCCACGATCACGTACATGTTCGTGACCTCGCCCACCGCGAGCTGGTCCTTAATGCCAAAGTGATCGAGGCAGGTGCCGCAGGTGAGAATCTCGACGCCCTGCTCGGCCAGACCCTTCAGGTCGTCGAGTACCGGTGAGCCCTCGACGGTGAGCTTGGCGCCGCCGTTATAGAACAGCATGGTCGCGGGCAGCTCATCCTGCTGTGTCACGGCAAAGATGAAGGCCTTCATGAGTTTGTGGCCCAGCCCGTCGTCGCCGCGACCCATGCAGTCGGTGTAGACGGAAATGACGAGCTCGCCCTTGCCGGCGCTGGCATCACAGAAGTCAGCGCCATCCTGCTCGGGATCGGCCACGGCCACGGCGCCAGCGGTCGCCACGGTCACGTGCCACTCGGCGTCAGAAACCTTCTCGACCGAGGCCGTGCAGCCCTTCTCCTGCGCCATCTTGGAGATGTTCTTGACGGCGGTCTCGTTATCGACCGTGGTCACGACGGCACCCTCGCCATCAAGCCGCTTCAGGGCTTTGAGCGTCTTGACGACGGGCAGCGGGCAGGCATCGCCCATGGCATTGACCTCAATTTTGGTAGACATAGCTACATCCTTTCAAAAGAACCGCTCTAGAACGGCAAACAGTTACATAAACGTGTAGTTAGCGCACAACGCGAACGGCAGGACCGCCTGGCACCCGCTCGCACACGTGACCGACGACGGCGGCGATACGTCCTTCGGCATACAGACGGCGCGCAAGCTCTTCCACATCGGCAGCGGATGCCGCGATAAGCAGGCCACCAGACGTCTGCGGATCGTACAGCGCGTCCAACATGCCCGGCTCCAGGTCATCGTCAACCGTCACGCGCGGGCCAAAGAAATCCTGGTTGCGGTAGGCGCCCGCGGGAATAATGCCCAGACGTGCCATGTCGAGTACCTGGTCAAAGAGCGGCACCGCCCCCGACGCAAGCTCAACCTGCACGCCCGATCCCTCGGCCAACTCGCACGCGTGCCCGATCAGGCCAAAGCCCGTGACATCGGTGCAGCCGTGAAGCTCAAGTCCCTCGGCCAGACGAATCGGCGCCTCATTGAGGGCACACATCGAGTCAAACATAGCTGCGGCCTCGTCCTGCTCGATGAGCTCGCCCTTAATGGCCGTGGTGATGATGCCCGAGCCAACCGCCTTGGTCAGCAGTAACGCATCGCCCACGCGCGCGCCGCTGTTGGCGAGCATACGATCGAGCGCGACAAAGCCGCTCACGGACAGGCCGTACTTGGGCTCGTCGTCGTTGATAGTGTGGCCGCCCGCGATGGTGCAGCCGGCCTCGACGCACTTGTCGGCGCCACCCGCCAAAATCTGCCCGGCAACCTCAACGCCCAGGCAATTGGGAATGCACAGCAGGTTCATAGCATGGCTCGGTCGTCCACCCATGGCGTAGATGTCCGACAGCGAGTTTGCCGCCGCGATCTGGCCAAACAGGAACGGGTCGTCGACCATCGGTGGAAAGAAGTCGATGGACTGCACGAGGCCCAGGTTTTCGCCAACACGAAAGACACTCGCATCGTCGGAGGTATCGAACCCCACGAGCAGGTTGTCGTTATGCACATTGGGTAAGTCGCCCAAGACCTGGGCGAGGGCTCCGGGAGCCAACTTAGCGGCTCAACCGCTCGCGGCAGTCATAGACGTGAGCTTCATCTGATCGTCAGCCATCGATACCTCCCCTCATCGGTCAATCATTTTCTCCCAGTATACGCATGGCGGCGCCGGGAAAGGCCGGCGAATGACGCCACCCCCTACATGAGTACCTGGGCTCATGTGGCCGCATCGACCGACGAGCAGCCCGTCGGCATGACGCAGGTCCACGCAATGGTGCCATCCGTTTTCACCACCGCGGCCTTCGCGGCCGTCGAGCCTATGTCGATACCAAGCCAACCACGGCATTACCCGGCGCTATCGACAGACCAAATGGATCCTGTTGGCATCAAAATGCATGCACAGCGTCTCGCCTGCTTGCGGCAGCTCGTCGACAGGCATGCCCACTTTGTTGACCTTCCACTGCAGGCGTGTGGGCGCATCGACGCGCGGCACGTCCAGCAGCACCAGCCGCTCAAAGCGTGAATCGCTCACACGGGCCACGTGCAAATCATAGCTGTTGCGACCCCGCTCAGCGCGATTGTCAACATGGAAGTAGCTTGCGCGAACGCCCAGGTACGCCACATTATCGGGAACCTCGCGACCCACGTTAAAGGTCATGCCCCAGTCGAGGGCCTCGACCTCCTGGGGCCCAATCTTGCGCGCCCGGCTCGTGTTCTTGCAGCCCGTTAGGCGCAGCGCCGCCAAGGTTTGCGGCCGGCGGACCACGTCCTCGACGGAGCCGATCTCCTCAACATGCCCGTCGTGCATCACGCAGATGCGCTGGCACAGGCGGCACGCTTCGTCGATGTCGTGGCTCACATAGAGCACGGTGCGGTTGCACACATCGAACAGGTCGAGCATGTTCTGTTCGAGCGCGCTCTTAAGATAGGAATCGAGCGCGCTCATGGGCTCGTCGAACATAAAAATGCCCGGATGCGCCGCCACCATGCGGGCCAGCGCCACGCGTTGTTGCTGACCTCCCGAGAGTCGCGCGGGATAGCGGTCGGCAAAATCGGCCAGACCGAAAATGCCCAGATAGCGCTCAGCGAGCTTTTTGCGCGCGGCGGCGTCGCCCACGTCCTTTACACCGGCGCATACGTTATCGGCCACCGTCATGTTGGGAAACAGCTGATAGTTTTGGAACAGCAGGGCGCATTTTCGCTTCTGAGGGGACAGGTTGATGCCCGCCGCCGAGTCAAAAAAGGTCACGCCGTTGACGACGATCTTGCCCTCGTCGGGCGTCTCCACGCCGGCGATGCAGCGCAGCGTACAGCTCTTTCCGCAACCCGAGGCGCCAAGCAGTGCCACACGCTCCTCGCCGGCCTCAAGCCGCATGTCGAGCATAAACCCGGGGTAGCGCTTTTTGATATCCAGAACGAGCGACATGGCTTATCGACCTCCCTGCAAAGCGGCATCATCGCGCATGAGCTCGGCCAACGCCTCGCGATCGATACGCAAGGCATCGCCGCCCGCCGGGTCGAGCGAATCGCCCTGTCCGGCGAGATCGTTGGCCTGTTTGCGCTCCGCACGGGAAAGGCCCCGCTCGCGATACTTTTGCGAATGAGCGGTGTACATGTTGATGAACAGGATAACTAGGAAACTAAACACAATCACGGCGATGACCCAAAAGAGCGCCACCGACGTGTTGCCGCCCATCCACTCAAAGTAGATGGCGATGGGGATGGTCTGGGTAATGCCGGCGTAGTTGCCCGCAAAGAACAGGGTGCAGCCAAACTCGCCCATGGCACGCGCGAAGGCGAGCACCGTGCCGGCAGCGATGGAGGGCCAGCCGAGCGGCATCATGAGCTTGGCAAAGATGCGACGTTCGGACCATCCCAGGGTTCGCGCGGCGTCGAGCATCTGTGTGTCAAGGCTCTCAAAAGCACCGAGTGCCGTGCGGTAGACCAGGGGAAACGACACCACCACAGCAGATATCACCGCCGCCGGCCACGTAAAGACGATCGAGACGCCGTGCGCGATAAGCCATTGGCCCACCCCGGTCGAGCGGCCAAACAGCATAAGCAACAAAAAGCCGCAGACCGTGGGCGGCAGCACCATGGGAATGGTAAAGACCGAATCGAGTAGGCCCTTGATGCGACTCGAGATACCCATAGTCTTCCACGCGGCGAACAGGCCCAGCGCAAAGGCAATCACCAGGGCAAGGCCGCTCGTTTTAATGGACACCCAAAACGGGCGATAGTCGATGTCGCCCAAAAAGGAGGCCAGAGAGGTCAAGGGCCCCTGTTCATCCCGCAACACGACAGACGATGCTTCTACCATGTGAGCGCTATCAAGCCAACGCGCGCCGCCCTTGGCATCACCCGAGGCTGATGCAATCACCACATAGCGGTCCCCATCCGCACCGTGCTCGTCAAAGTCATAGGTATACCCACCGGCATCAAACGTTGTTTCCGTCGTGACATACCAAGGAAGATCAATGTCCCCTAGCTGCGCGCCTCCCATGCAGTTTGCGCTGTCGAGCTTACAGACGAGGGCCTTGAGACCCGATACGCACTCGTTATCCTGCGGATCCAATCCATACTTCTCGACCGCCTTGGGCGATATCCACATCACAACGCGATCGGCAGCAGGCGCCACTACAAGGTCCACGTCCTCGTCAATGGGAAACCGGTAGCCCTCAGGCTGACCCTCCATGGCACGAGCGGTCCCCTTGGCCAACCGCTCAAAACCCTCAATCCCATAGGAAAGCCCATGAGCGGTCGCAGCAACCTGGGCCCCGTCCTCAGCGCCCCCAGCAAACGCAAATCCCGGCACCCAGCAAAGCGCGAAGGTCAAAGCACAGGCGACAAGCATGCGGAATCGATTAAGCACGAAAAGCTCCAAGCGAAAACAAGAACGGAGTGAAACACAAAACGATGGAATTATCGCGCCAAGCCGCACTACTCGGAAAGCTCGAAGCCGTACTTAGCCCAAATCTTCTGAGCCTTCTTGTTGGTCAGACAGAAGTCGATAAAGGCCTTGGCCTCGTCGGCATGCTCGGAGCCCTCGGCAACGGCACCCGGGTACACGATGGGTTTGTGCGAATCCTCGGGGCACACGAAGGCCTCCTCGATGCCGTCGTAGCGGAAGATATCGGAGCTGTAGACAAAACCGGCCACGCAGTCGCCTGTGGACACATAGGCGGCGGCGGTGCCAACTTTGTCGGCCAGCGCTACCTTGTCGGCGATCTGGGGAGCATACTCGCCGTCGTCGCCCTCGGTGCCGGTGTAGAGGCCCACGGAAGCCAGCGCCTGGTTGGCGTACTTGCCGGCTGGGACGGTCTTGGCGTCGCCGATGGCGATCTTGCCGTCCAGATTCGCGACGTCGGCGATGGCCTCGATCTTGGTGTCGGAGCCCTCAGCGCGAATGATCACGAGGTCGTTGACGAACATATCCTCACGGGTGTCGGTGTCGACGAGCTCGGCGGTCTCAGCGTCATCCATGGTGCCCTTGGAAGCGGTAATGAGCACATCGACCGTGGCGCCGGCGCGCATCTGTTCGACGAGGTCGCCGGAGGCCTTAAACTGCGTGTCGGCAAAGGTGGTGCCGGTCTGGTCGGTGTAGAGCTCCTGAACCTCGGGCAGAGCCTTCTCGAGCGAGTTGGCAGCAAAGACCTGAAGCTCGACAGTCTTCTTCTTAGAGGAAGACTTGGCGGAGCCGGCATCGGAACCAGCCGGCTCAGACGTCTCATTGCCGGAGCAGCCGGTAAGGCCAAGGCCGGCAGCGGCGACAGCAGAAAGCGAGACGAATCCGCGGCGAGAAACCATATTGAACATGTTCAACCCTTTCGGACCTTGTGCCCGGGCACCCCACCGCGGGCTTTATTCTGTTATTAGATTATACTTACTTGAGAATAATGTTTGTGATAAATAACTCTCACATGGGACTTTTCTTTTACCGATAACCACGAAACGGCCTGCACTGTCGCTGCGTAAAAAAGCGGAGCAGCCCATAAGGTCACTCCGCCGCAGGTAGTGCGCTTATTTGGCGTGCCCGCCGCCCGCCGTCATTTGGGCCGCATGCTCCAGCTGATCGCTCACGGCCTCCCAGCTTTCGCGGGCCGCTTTCGTGGATCCCGGAAAATTGATGACAAGCGTATACCCACGCTGCATGCACACGGCGCGCGAGAGCATGGCGCGGCGCGTCTTGGTCATGGAGTAGGCACGAATTGCCTCGGCAATGCCCGGCACATCGCGGTCGCAGACGGCACGCGTCGCCTCAGGTGTCACGTCGCGCATCGAAAGACCCGTGCCGCCGCAGGTGAGCACGACATTGGCGTGGCACTCATCAGCGCCTTCCGCAATGGCATCACCGATCTCACTGACGTCGTCACGCACGACCACATGTGAGGCGACCGTCCAGCCCTGCGCCACGATGAGTTCCTCGAGCGCAGCACCCGCCTCGTCCTGGGCAAGATCACGCGTATCCGAGCACGTCACGATCGAAATCTTCAACTCCATACCATTCCTCCTATAGCACCGTGCCCTCAGGCAGGTCGACACGCACGACATCCACGACGTCGCCCGCCGCAAGGTCACACGGTCCTTCGTCAATACGCAGCAGGCAGTTGGCCCGTTGCATCGTGCCGAGCAGCGCCGAATTCTGCGTCTTGGCCTCGGTCACCAACAGCTCACCGGTCTCGGGGTCGCGCAAAACCGTGGCGCGATCGAAAAAACGGCGATGCTGTCGCTTTTTCACGCCGTGCGTGAGCGTCGCCTGCTGCACGGGACGCACGCCATCGGCAAAGCCGCGCATCTTGCGAATCGCCGGGCGGGCAAGCATCTCAAAGCCTACATACGCCGCGGCCGGATTGCCTGAAAGCCCCAGGTAGGGCTTACCCCCGAGCAGGCCAAACGTGATGGCCTTGCCCGGACGCATCGAAATGCGATCGAACAGCACCTCGCCCTCGTGCCGGACGAGCGCCGTCACGTAGTCGTAATCGCCCGCCGAGGCGCCACCACTCGTAATGACAAAATCGCACTCTCGCGTGGCGCGATGCACAAGCTCGGCAATCGCCTGCTCATCATCGGGAGCGATGCCAAAGAACACCGGGTCTGCCCCGGCATCGAGCGCCTCGGCCATTAACGCCGAGGAGTTGGAATCGCGAATCTGTCCGCGCGCCGGCAGCTCACTCGGCGCGACCAGCTCCGTCCCCAGCGATATAATACCCACGCGCGGGGCGGCGTGCACCTTCACGCTCGCATACCCGGCGCTCGCCAGCAGGCCGGCGCCGGCCGGGGCCACAACCTCGCCGGCGCGCATCACGACGTCGCCGGCATGGGCCTCCTCGGCGGCAGAGCGAACGTTCTCCCCCACTTTAGCAGGCGCCGAGAAGCTCACGTGCGAGCCCTCGTTGCCGTCGCCGTCGAGCACCTCGACGATCTCATACTTCACCACGGCATCCGCGCCCGCGGGTACCGGCGCGCCCGTCATGATGCGGACCGTCTCGCCCGCGCCGATGGTGCCCTTAAACACATGGCCCGCGGCCTCGTGTCCGATAACGTCGAGCGTCACCGGCGCCTCGCCAGATGCCTGCGCCAAGTCCGCCGAGCGCACGGCGTATCCGTCCATAGCGCTGTTGGCAAACGGCGAGATGTCGATATCGGCCACCGCGTCCTCGGCCACGGGAAGACCGGCGGCCTGCCATACGGGAATCTCGACAACTTCCGTCATTTGCACCTGCGAAAGGACAATCGCTCGGGCGTCCTCCAGCAGCATGAGTTCCTCTGCCACATGTACCTCTTTAATCCGCGGCGCACATCACGGGCGCCGATTCATTTATGTTTATCTCAGTATAATCCCCCGCTGCACGACGGCGACATGGCCCACGTTCTCGAATACATCTGTCGGCCGCAAGCCGCGAAACAGAAACAAAACCAACCTGCCGATTTGTCACGTTTGACACGTTCTATAATGCTTGCGTTGCAACCTAAAAGAGGAACGTATGGCTTTTACCGACAAACCCGAAAGCGCAAACGAGGCGCAGGATCATTCCCAACCGTTCGACGACGGCGGCTTTTTCTCCCTGAACGACGTCATCACGGCAGGTAGGCATCAACTTACCCGCTCCGAACAGCTCTTGGCTGCCGACACGCGCCGCAATGCCCGCAACATGCTCGCAAGCGCCAAGCTGCTCGCGCTCGTAGTTATCGTCTCACTCGCCATGGGCGTTGCCGCTTGGGCGTTTTTGGCCTCGCTGAATATCGCGACCGATTATCGCGAGCACCATGCGTGGGTGTTCGCCCTGCTCCCCATCGTGGGCATGGCCACCGCGTGGGTCTACAAGAACCACGGTCTCGCCGCCAAGCGTGGCAACAACCTGGTCATTGACTCCGCCCTGGGAACACGCCTCATCCATATGCGCATGGCCGTCCTCACCTTCGTCTGCTCCACGCTCACGCACCTAACGGGCGGATCGGCCGGTCGCGAGGGAGCCGCGGTGCAGATTGGCGGCACCATCGCCAGCAACATCTCGAACCTCGCCCACCTCAAAAAGCATGACCACCACGACCTCATGCTCGCCGGCATCTCGTCGGCCTTTGGCGCCGTATTCGGCTCGCCCCTTGCCGGAGCTTTCTTTGGCATGGAGATGTGCTTTATCGGCAAGATCGACTACACAGCGGGCATCTACTGCCTGGTCGCCTCGTTTACCGGCTACTTTACATCACTCGCCCTAGGTACCGAGTATGAGGCGAATGTTATCGCCAGCGTCCCCGACATGACGCCGCGGACGGTTGCCATCGTTGTTATCAGCGCCATTATCTTCGGTCTCACCGCGCGCCTCTTTGCCTGGTCGGTTCGAACCGTCAAAAACCTGTACGGTCGCTTTATCACCAATTACCTCGTTCGCGCGCTCGTGGGCGCGCTCGTGGTGCTCGCGGCCTACGCGATGCTTGACGCCTGGAAGTATGCCGGCCTTGCCACCTGGCTCTCGGGCGCCGGGTTCGCCGGTAACACGACCCTTGCCGACGCAGCCATCAAGCTCGTGGTGACGGCGCTCACCCTGGGCGCCGGCTTCCAAGGCGGCGAGGTCACGCCCCTGTTTGGCATCGGTGCGGCACTCGGTGGCTGGATCGGATGCCTTACCGGGCTCGACCCGAGCTTTGTGGCGGCCCTCGGCATGCTCGGTGTGTTCTGCGCCGGCCTCAACGTGCCCATCACCACCTGTATGATGGCCATCGACCTGTTCCATGGAACGGCCGCGGGCTTCTTTGTCATCGTTTCGTTTATCAGCTATCTCGTCGGCGGCCACCGCGGCGTATATCCCGCGCAGCGTATTGTCTCGCCTAAACGCCGTTCGCTTATTGTGGACGAGGGCCACACGGTGGCAGAGGCTATCGAGCGGCACAACGACCTGATAGAGTAGACGTTAGTATTCGCCGTGCAGCCACAATCGGGGGCACTTTGACCTGAGCGCGACCGCACCGTCACGTCATACGCCGGGAGTCGCCCCATGCACGCAACTGATTTTGGTCGCACGCTCATCATCGCCAATCCTGCCGCCCAGTCGGGCGCCGCGCACGAGGTTGCCGAGCGCCTGCAGCGCTTTTTGGATATGACCGCGCGCGCATCCCAGTTTGACCTGGTGCTGACCGAGCGCATGGGACATGCCAAGGTACTTGCGGCACAGGCCCAGGGCTACCGCACGATTATCGCACTCGGCGGCGACGGCGTGATCCACGAGGTCGTCAATGGCTTGATGGCGCAAGAAGAGGCGGTTCGACCGGCGCTTGCCGTCCTGCCCGTAGGCTCCGGCAATGATTTTGCCCAGACCCTCGGTATCGACGATTTCTCCGGCAAAGATTTTGGCGCGCTGCTCACCTGCGAGCTGCAGCACCAGGATGTCGGACGCATTCGCTCATGGAACCCCGCAAGCGGTAGCGGCGAGGCGATCGTCGAGTACTACGACCAGACGCTCTCCGTCGGTATCGATGCCGCCATCGGCCTGGGCACCACCGAGCTGCGCGAAAAGACCGGCTTGACGGGAGCTCCGCTCTACACCCTCTCGGGACTTGAGCAGTTTGGTCTGCGCTATCGCAACTACCCCATGACCATCAGCTTTGATGGCGCGCCCGCCGAACGCGTACGCGCGATTATTATGGCCATCCAGCTGGGCCCCACGTACGGCTCGGGCTATCGCATCTGCCCCGATGCCGACCCCTGCGACGGCATCCTCGACGTCTGCTACGCCTGCGGCCCCATCCCTCGCGCGGTCGCCCTGCCTATGTTTCTTTCGGCCAAGGACGGCCACCATACCAGGCTGCCGCCGGTTCGTATGCGCCGCTGCCGCCACGCCGAGCTCACCTTTGAGAAGCCAGACTACCCCATCCAGGCCGACGGCGAGCCCATCGTCGCCTCGCGCATCGAGGTGGACATCCTCGCAGGAGCCCTCCACGTCTGGCACCCAAACCGCTAACCCCACCTGAGTTGCGGTGAAATAGGGACTGTTTATGCAGCTAAAGCCGAAAAATAGTCCCTATTTCACCGCAACTTATGAGGAAGCTATTCGTCGCTGCCCGGCTTGCGACGGTTGGCCTTTTTAATGGCGTTGAAGTGCTTGTCATTGAGCCTGCGCTGGCGAGAGCGCTGAGGCACCTTGGTCTTAACGCGTCGGCGCGGTGGACGCCCGCGACGCTCAAGCTCGGCGCGCAGCTTACGCAGGCAGCTGCTACGGTTTTGGAACTGACTGCGGCTCTCGCGCGCCGTCACGGTAATCCCCGAAGGGATATGTCTCATGCGTACCGCCGAGTCCGTCGTGTTCACGCCCTGTCCACCCGGACCCGTCGCGCGAAACACCTGCACCTCGCAATCGCGCGCCAACTCCTCGACCGACATCTCGGCATAGCGCGCATACTCGCGCCATCCCATCGTGTTCTCATCCATATCAACACCTCCCCTCATACAAAAAATGTGACAAAGGGACTGTCCCTTTGTCACATCGCATACCAATCGCTTGTGTTGCGCGCTTAGGCGAAGGTGATCTCGCCGTTCTCACAGTCCATATCGGTGATGCGGGCCAGGCTCTCAACGCGGAAGCCGCGCTCGCGGAGCTTATCGCCACCGCCCTGGAAACCCTTCTCCACGGCAATGCCAATACCGGACACCTCGGCACCCGCAGCCTCGCAGATCTTGATAAGACCCTCGAGCGCGCAGCCGTTGGCCAAAAAGTCGTCGATGATCAGAATCTTGTCGCGCTCGGACAGGAAACGCTTGCCCACGATGACCGGGTACTCCTTCTGCTTGGTAAAGGAGTAGATGGTCGTGGCATACTGTTCGCCGTCAAGGTTGATGGACTGCGCCTTCTTGGCAAAGACCACCGGCACGCCGCCAAAATGCTGAGCCGCTATGCAAGCCATGCCAATGCCCGAAGCCTCAATCGTCAGGATCTTGTTGATCTCGACATCCTTGAACAGACGGGCCCACTCAGCGCCCATGTGGTCGAACAGCTCAACGTCGCACTGGTGGTTGAGGAAGGCATCAACCTTAAGGACGTTACCGGCCTTTACGATGCCGTCACGGCGAATACGATCCTCAAGCTCCTGCATGGCGCAACCCCTTCTCGCGGCAACGATACCGCGCGATTAATAAACGTTGCTCGATAGTCTACCACGGACCGACCCCCGCCCGCCCCACAAGCCCCTGCGCACCATAAAGCCGCAAGACCAGTAGATAAGCCCGATTCGTGGCAAGCCTGCCCCCACAAGTTAATGGCGGGCGCGCATCTTCACCAAACGCACCATGGCGAGCGCAAAGCCCACAGCGGCCACAGCCATGAGCACGTAGAACACCGAGCGAAAGCCGAACAGGAACACATCCGGACGGCCGGCAACAAAGCTGGTCACGGCCTCGCCCATCGCCACGCTCATCTGCCCATACAGGATATTCGACGCCACCGTAATGCCGAGTGCCATGCCAGCATAGCGCGCCAGGCTACCCAGGCTGCCCGCAAAGCCAAGTGCTTCGCGCGGAGCCGAGCCCATGTACAGCGAGTTATTGGGGCTCTGAAAAATCGACGTACCGCACGACATAAATGCGACGCAGCACACGATTACAGGGATAGAAGAGCGCTCGTCGAGCGTGCTTACCGCAAAGAGGCCGCACACGTACACGCCCAGGCCGACCGCCGTGGGGCCCTCGCAGCCAACTCGGTCCGAAACCGTACCCGAAAGCGGGCCGATAAAGGCATTCACCATCGGCAGCGCCAAAAAGAGTAGTCCGGAGATGTCGGAACCAAAGCCATGGGCGTCCTGAAAATAGAACGGCAGGATAAACTCGGATGCGCCAATGCCAACGAACACGATGAGCATGCAGGCAAGGTTGATAGTGAAGGCCGGATTTGCAAAGCAGCGACGAGCGGCCTCAATCAGGGACATGGGGCGCTCACCGGCCTCCGGCTTAACATGCGGCAGCGTGTAGAGCCCCACGATAAACGAGATGACGCCAATGGGCAGATTGATGAGGAAGATGCTCTCCCAGGGAAAGCTTGCCACCAGCATGCCGCCGAGCACGGGGCCACACATCATGCCGAGAGCCACGAAAGTCGCAAGAATACCCATGGCACGACCGCGCTCGCGCGCCGGAAACGACTCGGTGATGATACCCATGTTGTTGGCCATGGCCGCCGCGCAACCGACGCCCTGCACAATGCGTGCCAGAATAAGAACTTCGAGCGAGGCCGAAAGGCCGCACAGCAGCGAGCCGGCCGTAAAGACGATGACGCCCAGCTGGAATACGCCCACCTTACCGCGCACGTCACCCAAGCGGCCAAACGGCAGCATAGCCACGCACGTCGCAAGCAGGTACACCGAGCTCACCAGCTGGATGAGGTCGAGGCCTACGCCCAACTCCTTTTGCATCACGGGCAGCGCCACGGTCACGACGGTCGAATCAAGACACACCATAAACGTCATGATGAGTACCGTAAACAGAATCGCCCATTTGTTCTTGCCATGGGTGTCGCCCTCAAGCGCAATGTGCTCACGACGCAGCTGCTCTGCGGTTTTCTCCATATCCATCCTTTCGAGTGGCGCAACGCAAAAACGGGGCCCCGATCGCCTGCAAACAGTCACGATTGGGGTCCCGCCTACGGAATCGGAACGAAAGGTCGCCGAAGCTATCTGCCAGGATCGGCGCCCTGTGCGAACGCTAGCCTAGCACTGCTCGAGCGCCTGCTCAAGGTCGGCAATCAGATCGGCCGTGTCTTCGAGACCGCACGACAGGCGCACCATGTCGGCGGAGATGCCGCAAGCGATAAGCTCTTCATCGTTCATCTGGCGATGCGTGGCATTAGCGGGATGCAGACAGCACGTGCGGGCGTCGGCCACGTGCGTAGCGATCTGAGCGAGCTTGAGGCTCTTCATAAAGGTCTCGGCCGCCGCACGACCACCGTTAAAGCCAAAGCTCACAACGCCGCAGGTACCGTTGGGCATGTACTTCTGAGCCATGTCATAGTACTTGTCGCCCTCCAGGCCCGGATAGCTCACGAATCGCACCTTGGGATGGCTCTGCAGGAACTTAGCAACGGACAGACCGTTCTCGCAATGACGCGGCATGCGCACATGCAGGCTCTCGAGCGAGCTATTCAGGAAAAACGCTGCTTGCGGGTTCTGCATGGGGCCAAGATCGCGCATGAGCTGCGCGGTGGCCTTGGTAATGAAGGCACCCTCGCGACCGAACCTCTCGGCATAGGTCACGCCGTGGTAGCTCTCGTCGGGCATGGTGAGACCCGGGAACTTGTCCGCATGGGCCATCCAGTCAAACTGGCCGTGGTCGACGATAACGCCGCCCAGGTAGGCAGCATGTCCATCCATGTACTTGGTGGTGGAGTGCGTAACGATATCGGCGCCCCACTCAAAGGGACGGCACATCACGGGCGTCGGGAAGGTGTTGTCGACCATCAGCGGCACGCCATGGTCATGCGCGGCCTTGGCAAAACGCTCTATGTCGAGTACGGCGAGGGCGGGGTTGGCGATCGTCTCGCCAAAGACGAGCTTAGTGTTGGGCTCAAAGGCTGCCTCGAGCTCCTCATCGGTGCAGTCGGGGGCAACGAACGTGCAGGTCAAGCCCATGCGACCCATGGTATGGGCAAGCAAGTTGTACGTGCCGCCATAGATGGCAGAGCTCGCGACCACGTGATCGCCGGCACCGGCAACGTTAAAGATCGCGAGGAAGTTCGCGGCCATGCCCGAGCTCGTGAGCATCGCAGCGGTACCGCCCTCCATCTCGCAGATCTTGGCAGCAACCAGGTCGCACGTGGGATTCTGCAGACGGCTATAGAAGTAGCCCGACTCCTCCAGGTCGAACAGCTTGCCCATGTGCTCCGACGTGTCGTACTTCCACGTGGTTGACTGGTAGATAGGCACCTGGCGCGGCTCTGCATCACCCGGGCGATAACCGCCCTGGACACACGTTGTACCGATGGTCTGATCGCTCATATCTATCTCCCTTACTTGGGTTTTGTTCTATTCGGTTCACGATACCGCTACCCTGCACCCCTCTCAACCCATCCCAAAGGTAGGTTATGGGACAAATGAATCAGGGGTATTTATATCAAGCCTTAGGCATTTGCTCGATAGATAAAATGAGGCATACATGAAGCTCTCGATGATTACATGCACCGTCACGGGTACCATAGGCGGGTACACCGTGACCAAGGAGACAACGATGAAGCAAATCGATACGGCCCAGCTCGACATCACCGCCTGTCAGGCTCAAGCTGCCGAATACCACGCCCGTGGCTTTAACTGCGCCCAGGCCGTCGCCTGCACGCTCGCGCCCGCCGTCGGACTCGACCCCCAGGTCGCCTTTACCCTCACCGAGGGCTTTGGCGCCGGCATGGGCGGCATGACCGAAACCTGCGGCGCCATCTCGGGCGCCGTGGCCATCATGGGCTTTGTAATGAGCGACGGCATGGAAAACCCCAAGACCAAGGGCCTGACCTACAAGCTGTCGCGCGAAATCGCCATGCGTTTTAAAACGAAGAACACGACGACCGTCTGCGGCACGCTCAAGGGTATCGGATCGGATAAGGGTCCGCTCCGCAGCTGCCCCGGCTGCATCGACGATGCCGTCGAAATCGCCTGCGATGCGCTAAAGCAGCTCGCTGAGTAAACGGCAGCAACAGAAAACGACGGCCGGCGCGCTTGGGATCCATCCAAAAGCACGCCGGCCGTCGCCGTTAGAACTCGGCAAATTCGGGAGCGCCGACCTCGATCTCCTCGCGCCCCGCCATAAGCTCGCGCATCTTAGCGCAAAACGGCTCCTGCTCCCCCGCTTTAAACACTAAATGAATCGTCACAGCATCCGCGTAATCGGTATCCAAGACCTTGGCACCCGAATCCTGCGCCAAACGAAGCACTTGCTCATACTGCGGATAGGCCACATGCACGTCAACCGGCACGACACTCGTCATCTCGACGATCTGACCGGCCTCCTGAGCTGCGGCCACCGCCGCCTGCGTCGCCGCGGTATAAGCGCGCACCAAGCCACCAGGCCCCAACAGCGTGCCACCAAAATAGCGCGTCACCACGCAGCAAACATTTTTGAGCCTCGCGCCGCGCAGCACCTCGAGCGTCGGCATACCGCTCGTGCGGCTCGGCTCACCGTCATCGCTCTGGCGCTCGCGCCCATCGACCAAAATCCACGCAGGAACATTATGCCGAGCGTCGTAATGGCGCTTGCGAACCATCTCGATAAAGGCATTCGCCTCATCCTCGGACTCAATATGGACCAGCTGGGCAATAAACCGACTCTTGCGATCGACAAACTCACCCGTAGCCTCAATATTCGATTGCAGAGTATAATAGCTGTCCAACAAAGCCCCTCAAACACAAGCCAAGCAATAAACAGCCTTAATAATACGGCAAAGGGTGTACCGATTGTCAGGGTAACAAAAATGCCAAGTGGGCCGATAAGCCGGGTTCTGTCGTGAACGATCATTTATCTTGTCTGCACGTTACCGTGCAGCTCCACGCACGCTACCCGAACGCGGACCGGGCCGGCCCATAGCGTTCCTATTCGCGCTTGCTCCGGATGGGGCTTGCCAAGCCGCCGTGTTGCCACGACGCTGGTGGTCTCTTACACCACCGTTTCAGCTTTTCCCTTTACGCCTTGCGGCGCAGGTGGGAGTCTTCTTTTCTGCGGCGCTTTCCGTCGGATCACTCCGCCCGGCCGTTAGCCGGCATCCCGCCCTCTGGAGCCCGGACTTTCCTCACGCGTGCTGCAAGCAGCACATCGCGCGACCGTCTGGCCCACTCAGCAGTGCAAGAGTGTAGCACACCGTTGCCGCGGGCAATGGCACAACACAAGCGTTCGACACGATAAACCAAGAACCACGCCGTGCAGTACAATAGGGTTGTCGATGGGCAACGTCGTCAGTCGAGACACGACCGCGCTCCGCGCCCCTCCGTCTACTCGGTGCGTTCCCGCCTCCTCCCCGAGGCGGGATGTCGGCGTTTTTCATGCACCGACAACCCAATAGCCTGTGAACAACCCGGGCAGCATTGTGCACGGGCACCATCGTGCATCTCGGCGCCAAATGCAAAAAGGGACCCGTCCATTGCGAACGGATCCCTTAAAACAAGTGATCGTCAAACCGATTTACTCGGCGTCGGTCTCCTCGTCCTTCTTCTCGGAAGGCAGCGGGGTAACCTCGATCTCGACGCCCAGAGTCTCAGCAGCAGACTTCATGGACAGAGAGATACGACGACGGTCGAGGTCGATCTCCATGACCTTGACCTGAACCTTGTCGCCCACATGGGTGACCTGAGAAGGCTGGTCGACGTGCTTGTTGGCCATCTCGGAGATGTGCACCAGACCCTCGATGCCCTCGCCCAGGTCGACGAAAGCGCCGAACGGGACAAGCTTGGTCACAGTGCCCTCGACGATAGCGCCAACGGGGTACTTCTTGACCAGTGCGCGCCACGGATCCTCGGTGGTCTGCTTGAGACCCAGGGAGATGCGCTCGCGGTTGAGATCGACGTCGAGAACCTCGACCTCGACCTCCTGGCCGACCTTGACAACCTCGGAAGGATGGTTGACGTGGTTCCAGGAGAGCTCGGAGATGTGGATGAGGCCGTCGATACCGCCGAGGTCGACGAAGGCGCCGAAGTCGACAATGGAGGAAACGGTGCCCTGGAGACGCATGCCAGACTTGAGCTTGGACAGAATCTCGGAACGCTCGGCCTTACGGGACTCCTCGAGCACGACGCGACGGGAGAGGACGACGTTGTTGCGGTTGCGGTCCATCTCGATGACGCGAGCCTCGATGCGGGTGCCCATGTAGGAGGTGAGGTCCTTGACACGACGGAGGTCGACGAGGGAAGCGGGCAGGAAGCCACGCAGGCCGATGTCGAGAATCAGGCCGCCCTTGACAACCTCGATAACCTCGCCCTCGACGTTCTCGCCGGAGTTGAACTTCTCCTCGATGCGGTTCCAAGCACGCTCGTACTCGGCACGCTTCTTGGACAGGACCAGACGACCGTCCTTGTCCTCCTTCTGGAGAACCAGAGCCTCGATGGGATCACCGAGTGCAACGATGTCTGCAGGGTTAGCGTCCTTGCGGATGGACAGCTCGCGGACCGGGATAACGCCCTCGGACTTGAATCCGATGTCAACGAGCACCTCGTCATGCTCGATCTTAACGACAGTGCCGTTAACGAGATCGCCCTCATCAAAGTCGGTAATCGTACCGTCGATGAGGTTGTTCATCTCCTCCTCGTTGACATCGTCAAGAGAGAAAATGGACGAGTTCTGAATCTCACTCAAAGGTGGACCCCTTTCGAACTACGGGGCCCCGATTGCTAGGACCTACAGAAGGGTGCGACAAGCACACAACGTTTAGGAACACTCGGGAGCCGACAGATACTAATGTGACGCTTATGCAATCACGTTCGTATAGGTTACGGGGAAATGAGTTCGATTTCAAGCGTGAACTGCGTTTTTTTACTCGTGTGGAAACTTTTTTCGTAATCCTTGATTATCAACTTTATCCGAACACCTCCCACATTCATCCGCACATGTGCGGATGAATGTGGGAACCCGATACCT
>NZ_WWSL01000029.1:0-28954 GCF_009875845.1 Collinsella sp. BIOML-A6 | reverse complement strand
CGGCAGGCCCCGCCGACCGATTGCAAGCGGTCGGCGGGGCCATTGTGGCTCTTGACAGCGGATTGGGTCATATGAGCAATCTTCGCCTGGCTCTTGAAGCGCGCGAAGGCATATGGGTCGTCAAGCACCTCGGCGCAGATATCCGAAAGCAGCCCCTCCCATCCCGGCGTGCCGCAGTAACGACGGGAGAGGCCAGAGCCGATGAAGAGAAACGGATAACGCCCGGCATCATCAACAGCTTTGTGGATTATCGATTTGATTCTCTCGTCCATAATCTTTCCTCCTGTACCAATCGACATGCTCGTGAAATGTTATCCCACCAACTTCGGCGAGTGCGGGCTGAAAGCATCGTTGCCGTTCTGCCCGTCGACCAATCCGCACGCGAGACTCAGCGGCACAACTGCAGCGTTCTCGACCTCCACGCTAAGCACGTAGTGGAAGTCCGCCCCCTGGCTCCCACGATTCCGCTCGTAACCAATGGCGGCCAGCCGGTCGGCTAGTTCGTCTCTCGAAACCAGCTCGTTAGCCTTCACCTTGCAAAGCATGGGTTCAAGTTCGTAAGTGTTTGTCTCGCTGATTGCGTTCCTGTAGAAGCGGAAATGGGTCGTACGAAAGAGATCTTTATGATGGGAGTACACGTGCCCGTCCTTAATGGCGTAGAAGTAGAAAAGGAACTCACCGCCCTCGTTTAGCCTGCCGCTACTTTCAAGGAAGCGGTAAATTTGTGGCGCTACAACGGAGAGCCGATTACGCTTCCGAAGCGATTTGCCCCACGAGCTGAGTTTATTGAATACCACAACGATATGATATTTAAAGGGTAATTGGACTATCTCCCGACCAAACGAGGATTCGGATTGGCTTGCTGAAATGTGGCAGTGCCCTGTTCTAAGCAACGTATTTGCGATAGAGTCGCGCGGGAACGGTGCTCGGGGCCGTTGCACCAGTAGCAAATTACTTATATCGAGCGATGTGATGCTGCGATTTCGGAAATGCTTGCCTGGTTGCGGCGCCGACTTCGAAAAGCTGGTTTTTATTTCCATTACAGCTGAAACAGGCCGTCAAAATTCATGGAAGATCTTTTCGATAGTAATGGATGAACTGAGGAGGTTTGTCTGGAGGGTGGATCGAGGTTCAAGATTGTTGCGCTCTGAAACGTTTCAGCTGAGGTCGGAGAGCGATCGCATGAGTCGATTTATATTTCGGCAGCGTTGCATCCATAGAAGAGAGAGGGATGCGTATTCGTTTGGCAGCGAGGGCGTGAGTGGGCGGGAACTTCGTGGCGTACAGCAATAAGGCTATACCTAAAAGCCTTTGTGTTGAACGGGTTTTCGCGGGAGCGGAGGGTGCGTGCCGCGAGGGACGGTCCGCGGCACGACCGACCCGGCGCGGCATCCGGAGCGGACGCGGATGCGGCGCGGACGGCCTCTGACGGGCGAGCATGCGACAGTGGTTGCCCTGCTGGGCGGCAATAAGCTCGAATCGAGCACGAGCGATTCTTGTCCGGGCGAAGCGTTACAACTGGATTTGTTCTGTTGCCGACTGATCTTGAAGCATGTTGGAAGAAACGGAATTATAATTATTTATTTGTCTGTATCTATCGAAATGGAGACCGAGCGCGTGGAAAACGAGAGGAACATAACGGCAGTTGACCTTTTCGCCGGCTGCGGCGGAATGTCCCTCGGCTTCGAAAAGGCTGGCGTCAATGTTGTGGCTGCCTACGACAATTGGGACGCTGCCATTGATGTCTATCGCGCTAACTTCCAGCATCCTGTTTTCAAAAGGGATCTCTCCGACGTTTCCGTATCCGAGGAAGTTGCCGGCTTCGCTCCGGATATCATCATCGGCGGGCCTCCTTGTCAGGATTTCTCGCAGGCCGGCAAGAGATCCGAGGATGGTGGGCGCGCAATCCTCTCTGTTAGATATGCCGAGATCATCGCGAGGTGCAAGCCTCGCTTCATCGTTATGGAGAACGTCCCACGCGTTCGAACGAGCAAATCCATGGAAGCGATTCGGGCCACCCTCAAAGCGCAGGGTTATGGCTTGAGTGGGCGAGTGATGGATGCAAGCCTGTGCGGGGTCCCCCAAGCTCGCAAGAGATACTTCTTGATCGGATGCCTTGGGGCGCCCGACGGGTTCCTCGACCCATATCTTGAGAAGGGCCTTTCTGACCATCAGATGACAATTCGTGAGTATCTCGGTAACGAGCTTGGAATTGATTACTACTTCAGAATTCCGCGAAGCTACACGAGGCGGGCCATCTTCAGCATCGACGAGCCCTCGGTCACTATTCGTGGTGTGGACAGGCCGATACCGCCGAACTACAAGCTTCACCCCAACGACGCGGCGGACCTCAGTCAAGCCCGGTGCTTGACTCCAAAGGAACGCAGTAGGATCCAGACTTTCCCGGAGTCTTTCAAGTTCTTTGGGAGTAAGACGGATATCAACCAGATGGTGGGCAACGCCGTACCGGTAAACCTTGCCACCTACGTTGCACGAGCGCTACTAGAGTACAGGAGGGATGTGAGCGATGGACTGCGTTGATCTTTTCTCGGGATGCGGCGGTATGTCGCTCGGATTCCAGAATGCGGGCTTCAACATAAAGGCGGCGTTTGATAACTGGCAGGCGGCTGTCGACATCTATTCGGCAAACTTCGACCACCCGGCATTCAAATACGATCTTTACGATGCGGAAGCGGTCCCGAAAATTGAAGAGTATTCGCCGTCGATGATAATCGGTGGCCCCCCTTGCCAGGACTTCTCCATTGCGGGCGCCAGACAGCGCGGCAAAAGGGCCAATCTCACCATCCGATATGCTGAGATAGTTCGGGACGTCAGACCCGAGTGGTTCGTCATGGAGAATGTTTACAATATCGAGCGGATGGACGTCCTGCCCGAGGCGCTGGAAATATTCCGCAATGCTGGATACGGTCTCACGAGGCGCGTCCTCAACGCCAGTCTATGTGGTGTGCCTCAGATTCGCAGGCGCTTTATCCTTGTCGGTCATCTTGGTGATAAAGATGACTTTCTCGGCGAACTCTTGGATTCAAGGCTGAGCGACAAGCAGATGACCGTCAGGGATTACCTTGGCGATTCGCTCGGCACGCAATACTTCTACATGCATCCACGCAACTTCCAGCGTAGGGGCGTCTTCACGATTGACGAGCCAGCGGTAACGGTACGAGGCACCAACCGTCCGATACCGCCAGCATATAAGAGGCATCATGCCGACAAGGCTGATATTTCTGAAGGTGTGAGAGCCTTAACATACAAGGAGCGCAGCTATCTGCAAACCTTCCCCGAAGAGTTTGAGTTTGTCGGGTCCAAGACAGACATTGAGCAGGCGATTGGCAATGCCGTGCCAGTTAAGCTTGCTGAGTACGTTGCTAGATGCATAGCTGACTATGCAGCAGATTAATTGTGGTGGTTGCCATGTCCTTTGTCGATGAATGGAATTTGAGCTATCCCATTCCGAATTCTATATATAGCGAGAATACGCTATCCGTTCGCGGGAGAACAGTTGGACAAGGTGGTGCTGGACAGTACGAACTCAAAGGTTCAGGCTCTCTTGCAAACGGGGATACGCTGACTGCAGTTGACATTATCGGACACGCAATCATCTTGGAAGTAGTCGTACCCTCTACTGGGCAAGTTGTCTCCCTTGGCACGCGTTATCCCGTTGCAAAAAAAGGCGGAAAAGTACGTGTGCAAATACAAGGAGACGGGGCAAAGCGTCCAAATGTCGGCAACTTGTTTGCCGCACTGCTGTTGTTGCCAGTGACGGGCAAAGTAAACGATTCATCGCCGTTGCAAGAGGACGGTTTTGCGGAAAGGACATTCTGGATGGATGCAGCCGAAGTAAAGCCTGTGGGCGTCTCCGAAGATGCATATATCTTGGAGCTAACGAAACTCTTCTTCGCCACTGGAAGCAGATACAAAGACGGGCAGTTTTCGGGTGCGATAGATTACGACTACAAGTCGAGAATTGACGATCTTATTGCCCTTTGCAATCGCGGATGCAAGATGAGGGCTGGTAGCCTGACCACGGCATTCAAGTATTTCGCTGACGTTTACGCAGGGAAACTTGAGTTTGATTACAGCGTGGCTGAGTTCATGCGAAACCTCATAGCGAGCCAATTGATTGCCGAAGAGGGCATCGACTACGAACAAGGCGATGACGTGCTGCCCGCAATGCATCAACTAATCGACCTTGCTGCAAAGAATTCATCGAAAGCATCAAGCAGAGAGAAGAGGACTTTTCAGCTAAACAACCTTCCAGCTGAATTTAAAACCGACTTCTCCAGGCGCTACATCACGTCACTACTGGCAAAGCCCTTTGTCATCCTTGCTGGCAACAGCGGAACAGGCAAGACGCGGATTTCCAAGCGTTTTGCAAAGTACCTTGAGGTCTTGGATGAAGACGGGGAGCCAAACTGGTTGCTCGTCCCGGTCGGTGCCGACTGGACCGACAATACCAAGGTGCTGGGCTTCTTCAACCCGATTGCAGACGGCGGCAAAGGCGCGTACGAAGAGACCGGCATACTGAGACTCATCGAACGGGCCAACGCTAACCCCGAGGTTCCGTATTTCCTCATCCTCGACGAGATGAACCTGAGCCATGTCGAGCGGTATTTCTCAGACTTCCTCAGCCACATGGAGACCATCGGCGAGGATAACCTCATCGTGCTTGATGGGTACGGCGATGGCGGTGCTGGCAGGCTGCCCTATCCGCAGAACCTGTTCGTTGTCGGCACCGTGAACATCGATGAGACCACTTACATGTTTAGCCCCAAGGTGCTCGACAGGGCAAACGTCATAGAGTTCAAGCCGTCGAAGGCCGAAGTCCTCGCAGGGTTCAAAGCCATCGAGGATGCGCCGGACGTTGCCGTCGCAGCTTCCGGCGTCCCCCAGGCTTTTCTGCGTCTCGCCAAGGACATATGGGAGGGAGCCAATTACATCAGCGAAGATGATGCTAACGCCATCTTCGAGAAGTTCGGCAAGCTGTATGAAGAGCTGGAGAAATGCGGCTATGAGTTTGCCTTCCGCACCGTGCGCGAAGTGCGAATGTACGTTAATGCCGCGCACGAGCTTGACGGCGAGAACTACGAACTCGAGCGTTCTGTCGATGAGCAGATTGTCCAGAAGGTGCTGCCGAAGCTCCATGGTAACAAGCGTGAGATCGGCAATCTGCTTAAAAGCCTGAAAGACATATGCGATGGCGAGCTGAGCTCCGTTAAGATAAGCCAGATGGCAGCGAAACTCGATAACGTGCAGTATGCGAGCTTCATCTAGCCTATGGACGGCAGCATCGGCGCAATCCGCTTTGCAGCGGATGGAAGAACAATAGCCAGGCTCTACCAGAGCGGTGCGCATGACCGAGTCGATTGGGACGAGGAACAGCAGACCGGGCTAACCGGGCTGACGTGTTTCGGTCTCAAGCCGGAAGCATCCCAGAATGGCGCTGGTTCAACACAAGCCTTCGCCGTCAAGGACGGTCTTGACGGGAGTCCCACACTTCGAATCAACGAAACCACATGTTATGTGCTCGAATACGAGCGGACCCCTGATGGTGGCCTGCATCCTCGCGCCTCGTTCCAAAACGAAGGCAAGAATATCAGGTGCGACAGAAACGGCAATAGTGTCACCTTCCAGTTCGTGAACTATCTCGGGCGTTCGAGGATTCGATTCGGCGAGGAAGCTGATGCGCCGATGCTACAGTTCGAAGTCGTCCCGCTCAAGATTGGCTATGAAGACGATTACATCGAGCTCACCGAGGAGCTTGCCGCAAGGTGCGCTGCGCTGCTCCTTGACTACTCGGGCTCCACGTCGAACGTTTACAAGCAAGCTGACGAGAATCGCGAGACGCTGCTTAAGCAGTTCGTCTTCCTGCGGCAGTTCTGCTACGAACCGAACCTCCAAGCCCTCTTCGAGGCGATAAAGAGGAACCCTGATAGGACGCTGGATCACGAGGACGAGCTGCGGTCGGTTGGGGCTGGCATGCCGTCCCGGAGGTTTTATACGAACCCCTTCTCGAACAGCCGGATGTGGACGCGCTTGAACTGCGGCGGCGATGCGGGAGGCGTCTACCTCCCCCAGATGGTCAGCGTCACGCGCAAGTACGACCTGCTCGACACGCCCGCCAATCGGTTTGTGAAATTTGCCCTGCATGAGATTGACCGGATCTGCACCTCTCTGATGACTGTCCTGGATGCCGAGAAGGGCGATACTCGGCAGACGGAGTGTTATCGCGAAGCCGCCGCGCTGCACGCCATGCTGGATACGATACTCAGCGACGCCTTCTTCGACGATGTCGGCACCCTGCAGATGATGCCTCAGAACAACCAGGTGTTGCAGAAGCGCGAGGGATACTCGCAGATCTTCTTCGCATATTCCATGCTCGATATGGCGCTGCAGCTCGACTGGAAGGGCAAGGATGACATCTACGAGGGCGAATCGAAGAATGTGGCCCTCCTCTACGAGTACTGGATCTTCTTTGAGCTGTACGACATCGTAAGGGGGATCGAGGGGTGCGAGCCGATAAGCACCGATGGCCACCCATTTATCGGGACGAATCCCGACGGTGGGCTGTCAATATCCCTCAAGCAGGGCGTACGCTCCTGCCAGTCATTCCAGATTGCGCAGTGCGGCGCGAAGGTAAACCTCTACTACAACCGCACCTTCTCGCCCCGTGACTTTCATGCCACTCGTTACGAGGGTTCGTACTCGAGACCGTTCAGACCCGACTACACGCTCGCGATATTCCCGGATGCTTATACAAACGAGCGAGCCGCAGTGCAAGATGGAGCTGTTGCATTCGTCCACTTCGACGCCAAGTACCGCATCACCGACTTGACGGGGCTTGTCGGCAAGGATGTGGGCACCGAGGAGGCGGAGCGCGAGGAACTTAACGAGGAGAAGGCGGCCTCCACCACGAACACCTACAAGCGCGGTGACCTGCTGAAGATGCACACGTACAACGACGCGATACGGCGCACGGTTGGCAGCTACGTGCTTTATCCGGGGTCGGGCGAAACGGGCGAGAAGGGCCAATTCCGGCTCTTCGAGGAGATTTTGCCGGGTGTCGGCGCTTTCGCCATGAAGCCGAGCATCAGCAGGACGGCAGAGAATGCGTTGCGCGATTTCATAGAGAAGGTCATCGGCGAGAACACGGCAAGCAATACGCGGCTGAACCGGCTGAGCTACTTCACCGAAATGGTTGTGGCTGAGCCTCCAAGCGCGGGCAAGACGGATAGCGACTCCTACGGGCATGGTGGCGAATCGTTCGTGATTGGCTACATTCGAGGGGACTCTCCCGATGACTACTATCACTTTCTCGAAAGCAGCGGCAGGCTCCGCAAGGGCGGGCGCTTTCTCTTCTACTTCTATGCCATTAAGGACGGGCATGTCTACTCGCACCATAAGGATCTCTTCCGCACGTCGTGGTTCCGCTTCTATCGGAACGCCATAAGCCAGACGAACACCTACGAGATCGAGCCTGTGGCGTGTCGCATAACCTCGAATGAGCTGGTTTCGAGGGACGAGCTGGCCGACCGCCTGGCCGACCTTGGCTACGTGCGGGATCGTGGGAATCAGGGTGCCGACTTCTACTATGTCCTGTCCGTGCGGGTGGAAGATGACGCGGCAGGACCCTTAAGCCTGGGGCGCAGGGCGGTGGATGAACAGAACGGCAACGATGCGTTCAGCCCCCACTCGCCAAAGATTGTTGGGTGATCATCTGGTCATTTTCAGAGTAGCGGTAACACCTACGGGCGCGCGAGGGGCAACGCATGAGGCCAATCGTCTACAACGGGGTTGACCTGTCGGGCGTGTGCTCTGCCGAGGTCATCGAGAAAGTTGCCCTGCCCGTGGAGGCGGAGACCCTGGCGGTGCCGAGGCGTGCCGGCGCACTGCTGGTGGCGGGGCGGCTGTCCCCCAGGCTAGTGCGGGCGCGGCTGTTCATGGACACCCGCCCGCGCCTTCAGGACGATGTTCGGCGACAGGGACGACGCAGCGGCGCTGCCACGTCGCGCAGGTAGCGGAGGAGGGTTGCTCCCAATGGCCCGCGGCGTCCGCGCCCCGGTGCCACCCCGTGACCGGCGGCTTCGCTCGAAGCCGCTACATCAGGCTCGTTCCCGCTTTTCCGGGTCATATCCCTTCGTATACACGGTAAAGCTAAGGCTATCTATCGTGCCGGTGCTGTAGACGCATGCGTCGGGCGCGCTCCGTGTGCCTTGGGCGGTCGGGTCGGTCGAGACACAATCGTCCCTATCTATTCCAAGCAATGGAATGGGCTTTGCCACCTGGTCGGCGCTATTAATTTGCGCAATGATCTCCAACAACTCGTATAACTTGATAAGCCATGAGCTGTATGGGTGCTCGCCGGGTCCCTTGTGCTTCAGCGTGCACTTTGATTGCGGGCTTTCGGCGAGCTGGCTCAAGCGTTCAAAAAGCGCCGGGTACTCGGCTTCGGGAAACTCGACTTGTACATACTGTATGCCATTGAGGATGAATCCGTACCACAGTACGGGGTATGGAAAACCGTTCCTATCTGGTCGCCTGATTTTTGTCCTGCAATTGGGCTGGTTGACGATAGACAGCCATGCCGCATAGAGCTCGTCGGAAATTAGGTCGCTCGCTTGGTATGTTGGGCCAAGACCATCGAGAACAAAATGCCAAGGCTGTCAAAATAGTGGGCACAATCCGTTAAACCCTTTTCGTATGCCGTGTCGGCTTTTCTCCGTATATTGAGTGCGACGTCGCGGGGTGATTTGCGACCAAGATGTTTTTTGGCGTTGTGCCGCGGGTTGCAATAGAGCTTGGTCGCCGCGTTATATCGATCGCAGTACTTGCTGTTAGGGCCGGTCGGAAAAAAGAGCGAACCACAGGTTTGGCATGTTATCGGCATAATGCCGCACAGCAGCAGCTCGTGGAGGATGCGGGCATAAAGGCTTGCAAAGGAACATTCCTCTTCGGTGAAGTAAAGCTCTCCTGCCTTTGCAATAACAGCTTGAAGCCTTACGAGCCTATTGAGGTTTTCCTGGTCGTTAAGCTCTGCATACGTATGGAAGTCTCCATTTGCGTAGATTTGGTTCTCGCGCATAGCCTCGAGATAGTTCTTGCGAAACGCCTGCATAAAGGGGGCGCTATTCATGCGTTTTATATCGCTCAAATGTTCTTCGAGCTTTTGAGCCGTTTCGTTTCCGGGCAAGTGCTTTTTGGCTGCGTATGCAAAAGCGTCGCCAAAGCGGATGATTGCCGGCAGCTGATTATCGAATAATCGAAATTGTCGCGGGTCGCTTGTTTTGATGGCGGCTGGGAAAAACTCTTCGTTTTGCGCGAGCAGGCTAGGTGCCTCGGTGTTTTTAAGCAGCGGGGCAAGCTCCAGACATTCCTGATAAAAAACAATGAGAAGCGCTCGAAAGAGATCGGTATTGGTGCAAACGCAAGCTGTTTCTATCTGCGAGTTGACCTTTGGATAGTTGTCTCTTGGATTGTCGCGTTTATACGGCACCGGTTCTGTTAGCCCGGTCTTGCCGTTGGTAGTTGTAATGTCCATGTCGTTCGACACGAGCTTGAGATAGGAGCTGAAGAGGGACGCCATTTCTTGCTTATTGAGTTGGGCCGATGTCGTGATCACCGCGCGGTACAGGCGGTTGATTTCGTTGCACTCAATAGCGTTGTTGTTCATCCAGCAGCTGTAATAGCGATAGTCGGGAATCGCTGTGATGTTCATGACACACTGCCTGCAGACATTTTCAAGGAGATACCTGGCCATGCCAGATATCTCTCCGTGTGCATGGCGCGTAATGGCTTTATCGAATATCGGAGCAAAGAAATCGAGGTCGCGTTCCTTTTGTTTTTGAAGGTTGACTTCGATTTCGGCTTCGTTCAATTCTGCTTGCGCGGACTCTTGGTCGGAATCGTCTGGATCGAGCCAGTCGTCATGGTCTGGTTCGGCTGCGTAGTCCATCGAAGCGTGTTGCGCATCGTGGGGAGCAGGGGGCTGACGAATGGCGTTCTGCAAATCGATGTAAAAGCGCAATTTTGCTCGCTCACGAAAGTGGCCCCCAATCTCGTTGAAAAGCGAGCTTAAGTCGACGCGTAATAGGTCGTTGGCTACGGAGACGAGATTCCATGCGCTTGCATTGCCGGTTGCGTTTCCGTCATCGGCGCAATCAATCTCTGGCGTTCTGTTAAGAAGAAGCATGCGGGGATTGACGGGAGAGCGAAGAAAGCCAGCCTCGAAACCCCAGCTAAACGGCTCTTTTTCGGAATCAAGCATTAATGCTCCAAACAGCCAAAATTTAAAACCCGATAAAAGTCATATTACGCGGCTGTTTGCGGCTGTTCAATGGAATCAAGCGAAAAGGCTTAAAACCAGGGAGGCCGTTATGTCCGATTGCATCAAGCTCAACAAAGGAAACATCGATGTATGCGAGCGCGAGGTTATCGTTCTTCGCGAGATCATCGCTGCCGCCATGGGTCGTTTGCACCAGATGCGCAAGCAGTGCGAGCGCGGCTATGTGTCTTCGGAGGATTTCGAGAATGCGTTGGATGCGTACGGAGTAATCAGTGAGCGAGTCGATGAGCTTGACCAGCTTGGTTTCGAGTTCAGATGGTCGTCAGTCCCCGATGCCGGAATCGATGAGAACGACGGGCTCGAATGGATCGAGGACGACAACCCTCCGCGTGAGCGCGGTTTTGATATTGCTTGTTAATGTGACCGAACGGTTGATTGGAGACAAAATGTATCCGTACTACGAATGTGACAACTATCCCATGAGCATTACAGATGATGACGGCCCGTTTCTGATCATGGAGGCGAGGCTGTCTGGCGACGACGAGCTCAATGATGATTTTAGGAAAGGCGCCAGTTATAGATGCTCGTGTGCGACTGTTTCTGCGGCGATTGATCTTTGCAGGTCGATGACGGACGGCGATGCCGATCCTTGGTATGAAAGTTGGGAGAAGGCGGTTGAGCGTTATCCGCTCGAGAAATGCGAGGATGCGACAACGCTGTATTGGATCGAGCCGACCGATCCGCACAAGGCGCTGTGCGCCCTCCAACCCCATTGCGATCTTGAGCCATACGTGGCTGAGGCAATTGGCGCAGTTGACACGTATCTACTGGAGTGCGCGGACTATCCCTTTACGGTCGATCATTTAGATCTAAAGGACGTTGACGTCCTGCTCAGCGCTGCTTGGGGATTGGCTCGAGTCCTCGAAGAAACTTGGGGCACTTGCGACCCTGATGATGTTTTGGAAAAGATCGAGGATGCTACGTACAGTGCGTATATAACGGTTAAGGACCTGATCGCGGGCGAAGAGGCGGCCAAAGCCAGCGCAAAGTCCGATGACAATCTTTAGCCACCGCACTGAACGGCGCGACCGATCGGAAGGCTGCCGGGAAAAGCTTTAGCAAGCGCCCCGACCAGGTTCAGGAGTCTGCCGCCGATGCATCCCTGATGCGTGTCGCCCTTGCAGTGATCGATGCCAAAGAGCGCGAGGCGTTGGAGTGCGATCTTAAGAAACTGCTCGCTTCGTGCGAGTAGTCGCTGACTGCTCCTCTTTCCTTTCTTTCTTCTCTCAAGCGGCATGGACGCCGCCGCCTTGACCGCCCAGCGCGAGTTTTGTCCGCACGGGATGGTATCAAACACGTGTAACAACTAAATCGGAGGTTTGACCATGGCTATGTGGGATCTCAACTGCCAATCGAATCCGTCGTCTGCGGACGACAAGGAGCTCGCTCCCTATCTTGCACGTCAAAAGGCGATGCGCGAGTTTTTTGAGCGTGCGCTGTTTGCCCCCAAGGATCAGGGCAACAATGGCCTGTACTTTTTGGGCGCCACGACGGGCTCGGGTAAAAACTATACGGCCGAGCAGGTCACAGCCGACCTCATCGCCGGTGGCTGGGACGATTCGGGCTGTTTTAACAAGTGCCCGGGCCGTCGTTACCTGGTGTTTGTGGTGCCGGGTAAGGACAACCGCGACAACTACGTTGCGAGCGTGCGCAAATTGCTGGTTGAACAGGGCATGGATGGCGATGCCGCGCAGCGCATGGTGTTCGATCTTCCGCGTGCGGGCGATAACATCCTGCATTGGATTGAGACTACGCGCGGTAAGGGCGCCGTGGGCGTGCGCGACATTCCGTGTCCCATCGAGGCGGACGACGAGAGCTCTCATCGCATCATTAAGCGAGCGTGGGGCAACGCGATGGAGATCGCCGATGACCTTTTGGGCATCCTTGACACTCGAAATCGTCTGGGAGGTGTTGCAGACCGTTTGACCCCCGCCCTTCGCGACAAGCTATCGTCGGCGGATGCGAGCTTGCGTTGGGCTGTGAGCCACGAGCTCAAAAACATCACGCGCGGCATGGAGGTGATCCCCCAGATTTGGCCGTCTGCCCTGCTCAATGACGAGAGCATACCGCATGTGATTGCCCTGACGCCGCAAAAGCTCATCAATAGGATCGATACAGTGACCGGTGCAGGCGTTGTGCTCTTTAACGCAATGGCTGCCGAGAAGGGCCTGTTTATCTTTGATGAAATCGACCACATGAAGGCCGACATACTGTCGACGCTGACAGACGATCCCGTGACGTTTCAACCGGACGAAGTATTGCGTATCCTCGATCGTCATTTTAACGGCGGTGTGGTGGACCCCTTGCTACTGGGGAATCGAGATCAATGGATGGCGGTCTATACGCACGCTTCCACGTCGGGCGATCACAAAGGGTCAAACGCCGAGAGGAACAGGGTTTCGCGGGCGAGCGTAGAGGAAGATGCCGAAGAAATCGCCAAGGATGCCAAGAAAATTCAAAAGGCACTCGCCTCTTGTATTAAGGACATGAAACTGCGTCCGCCTTTTGCGCTGTCTGACGAGGCGAAAGAAGAGCAGCTCTCCGGTCGACATCTGTTTGGCAGCGACGATATTTCGGTGGGCGACAACTCGGCGAATCCGTTGCGCTTCAAACTCAATGAGGGCGGTACTCGCAATATGATTATCACTCGCGGAGGGAGTGGGCAGCAAACCGTCAGCAAGGCGGTGCGTCGTGCACGCGGTCTGGTCAGGATGGTGGTGGGTCATCTCGCCCGTTGCGCCACGCTTATGGACAAGCTGTACTACGGCAGCATTTCGTACAAGGACGACCTTTCGCGCAAGAACATCATCGATGCCCTGGGCATTAGGAACAACCAGACCAGCGAGAAGTATTTTTGGGATTCGTTGATGCTGGCGCTGTTCTTTAAAGATCGCAAGAATGACGAGATCGATGCCGCCGACGACTCGATGTATGCGCGTGGTGTCGATTATCTAGTGATGGAAACCACCATCGAGCACATGTTTACCACGTACCTAACCAGCCACGGCATTGAGCGCATGCCCGAGGCCTACCTTGCCTCCATTGCCGCCAAAGCGCCTTGCGTGTGCATGAGCGCAACATGGAGTGCGCCGACCGTCAAAAACTTCAACCTCGATTACCTTGACGAGGTTCATGGCGTGGTTCGCAAGGACGCTTGGATTGGCGAGCTCAACCAGGAAATCGTGCGACAGACTAAGCTGTTTAACAAACAGGCTGCGAAGGAGTACGACGTCGATATTGCCTGGGTGGATGAGTCCAAGGAAATTGCCGGCATGGTCGCGCTGGCAGGCGGCGCCTTTGGCGGCATCATTGTGTCGCCCGACGAGGTGTACGAGCGCGCGATGCGGTTCTTTGACGGGATTGGCGTGAGTGAGGGACTTGCGGTGCGCTTGCGCTTAAAGATTGCTGACAGGGTGGGCGTGAGCGACGCCAAGAGCATCGAGTTTGAGCTGAAGCGCCTGAGCAAGACGCTTGTTGCCGTGAGTACTTGGGCCCGTGGTGTGGCGCGTAACGAGCAACGGGCGGGAGCCGTTTTTACCACGCGCCACATGGGAAACCATGGCGAATTCAATAGTCTGGCGCTGGATCTTGCGCGCGAGATTGTCGCGGAGCTGGTGATTAGAAACATCAAGTGCCCCGAGATGTCGTACGAGAAATCGCTTGAGGCCGCCAAGGACATGGTGCCGTGCTTTAACGCTGCGGAATGGGATGCAGGTTGGCGTGGCGCTCAAAAACGTCTCGAGCTGGGCCAGCTGACCCTGATGTTTATCAATCTTTCGGCCGGTGGCTTTTCCAAGAATCTCAAATACAAGGTGCCGGAGAATCTGTGCGACATGGTTCATCAGGTCGATTGCGGCTTTGAAAATGCCGACCGTCGCCCCAAGATGGATCTTGATTTCTTATATATCGAGTCGCCCACAAGTCGTTTGACCTGGGGAGTGGAGATCAACTCAAATAAGTTTGTCCAGCAGGCGCTACTTGGCGTGGTGGAGCAGGAGGAACTGGTAGCGCGCGGCGAGGTTCCGTTTACTCAAAAGCGCCGGAACGTACGGATGCTTCTATCTGGCGTTAATAAGAGCCTGCCGGTGCGCGACACCCTCTCTTATCAGGTCGAAGGCGCTCGCATTGTGGCACAGGCTGTGGGTCGCCTGATGCGCACGAGTGTAAAGATGCCTTGCGTGCAGGTACTGCTCGACCGCGAGATTGCGAACGATTGCAACTTTTCGTTCTTGCATGATTTGCCGATGGGCTACGAGCTTGAGCAGGTGGTTGGTGCCTGCGCCGCTGCCAACAACCATATGACGGACAACAAGGAACACGCTGCCGTTAAGCAGCAGAACCTTGCCGCCTTTAGGAACAACCTTGCCAAGCAAAAGCACGAAAAGCTGGCGTGGAAAGTTACCTCGCTAAACGCCGGGGACGAAGATCTCACTGCTTTTGATGGCGCGCGCGACTTTTACCTGCATCATTTTTGCCTGCCGTGGGAAGATCTCGCGCAATACCCAGAGCGCCGGAGTACCGCGCTGCGCATGTCGCATGCTGCAAATGGCTATGCCTATGCAGAAGGCGGGGCATGCAAGGTGCCGCACTTTGAATTCCCTAGCTACGATGGTGAGCCCGTCGAGCAGATTGCTGCTCGTCTGGAGGATCGTTGCCACTGCAAGGAGGGCTTAAAGGGCGCGACGGTTCGCCAGGTGAGCCAGGCGGCGGCGCGCGTACCCGAGCTGCTGTCAATTCGCGAAGTGCGTGAGCGTTGGTCGAGCGACGGGGTGCCCACAACGCTGCAGCCGGCGGCGACGGCGCACATGACGCCCTATATGTTCCAGGCGGTCTACCTGGGTGAGCTGGGAGAATCTGCCGGAAGGGCAATCTTTGAGGCATATTACGACGGCCGCTATTCGCTTACGCGTGGCGATGCGGCACACGCCGAGACAGGTGGCGACTTTGAGGTGCTCGATGCTGCTGGCAACACGACCGGGGTATGGATCGATTTTAAGCACTATCGCATCGGTGCCTATATCGCTTATGTTCGCGACGGTCGCGAGGCGTCGGATGCCGAGCGCTTTAGGGCGAAGGCTCAAAAGGTTGGGGCGAAACGCCTGCTAATCGTCAACGTTTTGGCTGATGAGGCAGCGCTTGAGTGCGTGCCCAAGGCACTCGATGCTGAGGGGACTGTGTTCTCCGTTCCTTATATGGCCGCCGACGGTGCAATCAATTTGGAGATGATGGAGGCGATCGGCCGTGCAATCGAAGCATAACCAGCCGTGCGGTTTGGGAGACATCGCCGTATCAGAGCTCGTGTTGCAGCTCGATGCCGCTGCTGCCGAGGAGCGCTACTCGGTCTTTTGGTGCAACGTCGGCGATGCGGGCAAGCATGCCGTGGCGAACTTTATGGCCGATGTGTGCCAGACGGGCAAGGTCGTCGCGCTCACGCAGCTTGCAGACAACCGCGTCTTTCTGATGGTCAAAGCGGGCGTGCAGACGGGCGACCTTAATGCCTCGCTTTATCAGGAGCAGATAGTTCCGATTAAAACTAATTGGAACGAGTTGGACGATTACGTTGCGCTCCGCTTGCTGTTCAACTCCTGCTCTCAGTTTGAGGGGATTGAGGACGAAGTTCCCAATGACACCGGGCACCTGTATGTCATTAGCGCCAAGGGTGCCCGCCGCGATGCTGTCGAAAGCGACGGAAGGGGACCTGCCAAGATCGAAACGGTTGAAATCGTTATCGATGAGGATTGCACCTTTGATCTTAAGATTCGGACGTTTACCAAGCGCCGTGTGCTTATTGGCAGGGCACAAGGTGACGAGAAAGAGCTCGAAAAGATTAAGAGCCAAGTGGGCTACAGGCTATCGCCCGTGGCGACGATGGTGCTTGCCCACGAACAAAAAGACGAGTACATCCTGCGCCGAGCCAAGGGCGACAAGCCGTCCAAGCGCCGTGATCTGACGTTCTCGGCCCAGGCGGACAAGGTCGCCTATACCAAGAAGGGCATTTTGTATCGAGAGCTGCAGATTCTCGAACGCCGTTACAGCGACTTCGCCCGGGTGACGCTCATGGAATACCCGCGTAAGAGTTTCTACGAGGTGCTCAAGGGTGATGAGTACGCGCGCGTGGTTGCGGAGCGCATGGCGGGGCAGCGAATCGTGGTGTCGTTTGCGCGCAATGGGCTTGCCGAAGTGGCGCGCCAGCTGGCCGATCGACTTAACGATTCCTCGTGGGGCGTTCGCGCAACGTATGGCGGAAGGGCCGTGGATTCGCGGGCGCTGAACCTTGTCGTTGTGCCCAATGAGGTTGCTGAGGACGACGGCTATGCCTTACATGCTGGCGTGGTGGAACAGCACGTGACACCGGATGTGTGCGAGCCACTGTTTAAGGTGGCGCCAAAGCAAAAGGATCGCAATGCGCAAGAGGCGATCCTGGGCGCCATGCTCAAAGAACTGCTGGTAAAGCAGGATGTTGTCGATGAGCGGGTGACGGCGTTTGATCTTGATGCTTTGGATATTGAGTCGGTGACGGTGTGTGGCTTGGTCGATGTGCCGCATAAAACAAAGGACAAGATTGAGCTGGATTCGCGTATCGCTACGTTGGCGATTGGCGCGGATGGGGGCATGCGCCATGCCTCACATTCGGCAGAGGATGGTCCCGAGGACGAGATGGAGCTCGATCTGCTGACCGCGGACGGCAAACTCGATAAGGGCGCCTATGTCTTTGACGTGCATGTGAACGGGCGGTCTATGCTTGCGCGCGTGCGGGATACGGGACTGACGACGTTTTCCAATAACTTTATGGCCCTGGTGGGTGAGCATCAGCTCACAGGCAAAGCAGGGCGTAAGAAAGAGATTTTCGAGAGCTACAACTCGCCTTATTACGGCATTGGAACGTTCGAGCGTGCGGGCAAGACTTGCTATTTTGTGGGCGTCAACAACGGCACCCAGGAGGATATGGCGACTGCGATTCACGTGCGTTCGATTGAGGTACTCGACGGCGATGATTTGTCTGAGTTGTTGGTTCAGCTGGCCAACATAGGCCTTTCGCGCTATAAGGCTCCGTCCGTGTGGCCGATTCCGGTCAAGTATCTCAACGAGTGCGCTGCGCGTGAGGGCGCGGTAGAGGATGGCGGTGGCGACAAGTGATGGTGTTGCGCAATTATCGCTCCTAGAACTTTTTGAAATTACGCTTGCATTGTAAAAGGGGAGAACATATACTGCAGCCATAGCACATCAGATGGGGTCTCAAAAAGAGACCAAGCAAACGAGTTTTCAGTTTATGTTGAGAGGTACTTGAGCATGACCAGCAGAATTTTCCCCCTTTACAACGACAATACCGACCATATCGATCTCAATACCATCTACGGTTGCAGTATTGGTTCTAAGGCCGAGAACTACATGTTCGCTCAAGATGATCTAGAGCTTAGCTCCGAAGATTATGAGTACCTGAATGATATTGAGCGCGAGCGGGAGTATGAGCTCGGCATCCGCTGATGGATGTGGGCTTGTCTCCAACTCCTCCGATTTAATTACCCCGTTATCACCTCTTTTTAGCGGGGCATATTGGATCGATTATGTGTCAAACATCAGCTCATCGTGGGAAGGAATCGGCAATGAGCAAGAACGTGAACAAGAACATCAATGGCGGCGCTGCGGGTAAGGCGAAGGCCGCCGGGCGTATGGCGACAGTTGCTGCGGCAACGATCGCCATGACGGGCGGGTCGCTGCTGTCTCCGCTGACTGCGGTGGCGCAGGGTGCGAACGGTGCCGACGCTACTGCGAAGCCGGCTGCGGTGCTGTCTCCGTTGACGAGCGCGGCTGCTGCTAGCGCTGGCGCGGGCACGGTGTCAGCGGTGCAGAAGGTCGCCAACCTGCAGGCTGCGGTCGATGCGGCTCGCGCTAAGGCCGCTGCTGCCAAGGCCGATTTGGATGCGGCCGCCGCTCCTTACGACGCCGCCGCTGCCAACCAGCAGCAGGCTCAGAGCGCCTACGATGCGGCCCGTGGCACAAGCGACGCTGCCGCTTCTGCAGCTTCGGCCGAGCTGGAGCAGCAGATGGGTGCCGCGCAGGACAAGGCCGATGCGGACGTGAAGGCGCTCGAGGACGCTCAAGCTGCACTCGATGCCGCAAAGAGGGATCTGACGGACAAGGGTGAAGCCCTGACCGCTGCCCAGAAGACCGCCGACGATGCCCAGGCTGCGCTCAAGTCCGCGCAGGCCGCTGCTGCCGATGCCACGCCCGAGGCTGTTGCCGCGGCTCAGGCCGCTGCCGAGCAGGCCGCGAGCGAGCTGGAGCAGGCAAAGCAGCAGGCCGCCGACGCGCAGGTCAGGCTTTCGAATGCCCAGGCTGGCGTTGATGCCGCCGCGGCCAAACAGCAGGACGCGCAAGGCAAGCTTTCGGCAGCTCAGCAGGCAAAGGATGCGGCCGATAAGGATGTGAATGCCGCTCAGGCGAGCTATGACGCCGCCAAGGCCGATCTCGACCGTGCCGAGCAGGGTGCCGCGGGCCCGGAGTACGAGGCTGCCAAGGCCAAGGTGGACGCCGCCGCTGCCGCGCTGGACGCCGCCAAGTCGGTCCAGGCGCAGCGCGAGGGCGAACTCGCTGCTGCCTCGCAGGAAGTGACCACTGCCGAGGGTGAGGTGCAGGCTGCTCAGCAGGCGCTCGCCGTCCAGCAGCAGGCTGCGGCTGACGCGCAGTCCAAGTTGGACGCTGCCACGGCTGCTGCGACCGCGGCAGACGCCGCCGTCGATCAGGCTAAGGCCGAGCATGCCAATGCGCTTGCGGCGCTGGCCGACGCTCAGGCCAAGCTCTCGGCCGCTAAGGACGAGAAGAACGCTGCCGACAAGGCGCTCGACCAGGCAAAGGCTCAAAAGCAGCAGGCCGATCAGGCTGTAGCTCAAGCGCAGGCCAAGCTCGACGCCGCTCAGGCTACGGCGAACGCCTCGGCGGAAAACTACCGCCAGGGCGCCATTGCGTTCTTTAAGAGCGTGGGTGCCGACGATGCGGCGGACCTGATTCTCAACTGCAAATATGCCAGCC
Source organism: Collinsella sp. BIOML-A6 (assembly GCF_009875845.1). NCBI lineage: Bacteria > Bacillati > Actinomycetota > Coriobacteriia > Coriobacteriales > Coriobacteriaceae > Collinsella > Collinsella sp. BIOML-A6. Next base: position 9,567 of record NZ_WWSL01000029.1, on the reverse strand, counting down.
TCACCAAGGTGGGCGAGGAGGTTGACGCGACGAGTCTGACCAACATGAAGCAAGCGATTGTGTGGCTCAAGGCGTGCAACAAGTATCGTGCGAGCGTTGGCCTGGGTGAGCTCAAGGTGACGTATGCCATGATGGCGACCGCGATTGCCGATGCGAATTTCTCCGATACCAAGACTGCGCACGCCATGCAGTTCAACGTGGGCGAAAACGTGGCGTGGAACTACGGAAGCGACCCGTTCATCCAGTGGGTCGATCAGGAGAAGGCCGTCTTTGACCGCGCTGCGGCTACGCTGGGAGCGACGGGCCTTACGGGAAAGGCTGCTTTTGATTTCTACGAGCAGCATGGCGACGAAATCGATCGCTACGTGGCTGCGCATGGCGGGAGCGTGCATACAGTCGGTCACTACATGAATGTGATCGATCCCGATTACACCGTAACGGGTATGGGGGTTTGCACGCGCGGGACGATGAACCGTTGGCTTACGCAGGCGCAGACGTTCTCTATGTCTGGAGGATGGTACACGAATGCCGCCAATCCGATGACGGTTGCCGAATACGAGGCTGCGCTTAATGCGTGGTGTGACTCGTTGGCAAATCCTGGGCAGGGCGTGGACGCGGCTCGTCAGGAGCTTTCTGCCGCTCAGGGCGCGGCTGCGCAGGCTGGCGGCAAGGTGAGCGCCGCGTCGCAGGCCGCCGCTGCAAGGCAGGCTCAAGTCGATGCTGCTGCCGCCGATGTTGGCGCTGCTGCCGCTGGGGCCTCGGATGCCCAGGCTGCCGTGGGGGAGAAGCAGGCCGCGGCTGAGGCCGCTGCGCGTGCCGTGGCTGATGCCCGCGCCGACGTGGACGCTGCCAGCGCTGCGGTTACCGCGGCGCAGAGTGTCGTGACTGCCAAGTCTGATGAACTCGATGTCGCCAAGGGCAAGGCTGCCGCTGCCCGGCGTGCGCTGGATGCCGCTCGCGCCGGCGTTGGCGACAAGGAGAGCGCGCTTGCTGCCGCCCAGGACGAGCTGGCTGCGTACTCTGCCGACGTTGCCGCTGCTCAGCGTGCATTTGATGCGGCCTCGGCGGTGCTCGAGGGGGCGCGTGCCGTTCAGGCTGACGCGCAGGCTGCAGTGAATGCCGCGCAGGGTGCGGCAGGCCAGGCAGATGCCGACGTCGCTGCTGCCCAGGCCGAGCTTGTTGCCGCCCAGGCTGCTGCGAGCGGTGCCGGCACGGCTGTGACCGCGGCTCAGGCCGCATCCGTCGCGGCTGCTGCTCGTGCGGCTCAGCTACATGATGCCGCCGCGGCGCTTGCTCAGGCGACGGAGGACAAGGCCGCTGCCGATGCTGCTGTTGAGGCAGCGGCTTCGGCGAAGACCGATGCCGAGTCTGGCGTGACTGCGGCGGACGACGCCGTAACGGATGCGACCGCTGATCGCGATGCTTCTGCCGCCGCGGTTGCCCGCCTGCGCAGGATCAACCTTGCCGACGCCATCGCTAGCGGCCGTGCCAACGATGCGGATGAGGCGCTCAACGCTAAGATCGCTGCGGCCCACGATGCCGTCGAGCGCGCCGCAGCTGCCAAGATTGAGCTCGACGCTGCCGTTGCTGCGACGGATGCTGTGGCACCTGCCTACTTGGAGGCGCTTGCCAACTATACCGCCGCCAAGGGCGAGCTCGACCAGGCTATTGCCGAGCTCAACGCCGAGATTGCCCGCCAGGAAGCCGCCGAGCGCGGGAATGACGAGCAGACTCAGCCTGCGACGCAGGTGACGTACCAGGCCAAGCACATGACCTCGGCGTCCGAGGCCACCACGCAGCAGACGACGATGCCCGCCACGGGCGACGTGTCCAACCTGCTGGGCGAGACCTTCGTAATCGGTGGCACGGTCCTGGTGGCCGCCGGCGTCTTCCTCTCCGGCAAGCGCCGCCAACTGATCCGTTAGGGATGGAGGAAAACGGATCATTTTCGGCGCGCGCTGTGGGGACATGGGCTCTGCGGCGCACGCCGCTTTTATTTTCAAGGTTAATTAAGGAGGGACATGTGCAAATTAGAGGAGAGGCCGCGATTGCCTGCGGGTTCATGGCGGGTTTGGCAACGGGACTGCTGTTCGATGGATGTTTCGACAGCTATATCAATCGATTCCGCGACCCTGGTTTTTCGAGAAGTAGGCTCCAAGAACCGGAGCCAGTCTGTCAAAAGATGGCCACGCCGGCCAAGCCCTACAGCGTGGATACTTCAAAAATCAAGGTAATCGTCACCAAGAACGGCAAAATCTATCACCGCTCTGCGGGATGTAAAAGCCTTCCTCAAAACGCACTTAAAACAAGCGTGCCATTAGCAACCGCACTCAAACGAGGCAAGACGCCCTGCCCAGCCTGTTGCCCACCAGTGGTTTAGACGATTTCCAAGATACGCGTTGCAACGCCATAGGTTTCTGCAAACGTACGGACCCTTGCTTTCTCTTTTTTAGATAGCGAGCTGAATATCTTATTTAGCTTTTCTTCGTCTAGCAGCGGAAGCATGTTTTCCACGGCATGGGCGTCCTTCTCGGCCTTTTTGCCCCGTTCGCTGTTGATTATCATCTTGTGAATCGCATAGGCCTCGGGTATCGGAACGGTTACAACGTGGCTCAAACAGCGAACGTTGATGGTGTTTTTCAGAATGACGTCCATATGCCATAGCGCTTGGGCCGTCACCCCGATGTTCGTCTTGAGAGCAGGCTCTTTTCCCTCACCCATTTTTCTGATGAGAAATTCAACTTCAAGGCCGGTGATATCTAGCAACTTTGTTGTTCCCGTCATGCGATCGGATTCGACAAAGAAACCTCGTTCTTTTGCAAGGGCGGTCAGGCGCGCCGCCGGGCTGGGGCGTCGCAGGTTTCGAACGAGGAAGTCGACATCCATTGTTTTGATATTTGGGCAAAAGCCTGGAAGTACATCGGCTTCTCTGTAGGCAAATTCCGCCCAAGACCCGATGAGGACAACGTGGTCTATGCATCCTGCTTCCTCGATCAGGTCAAGTACTTTTGAGAAAGCGTGTTGCTGCTCAGTCGGCATTCGGCACCCTTCCCAGCGCACGTATGATTTGCTTTTGAGATTGCTTCTGTTCTCTGATGGCGGTCACAAGAGCCCTTCGGCGTTCGATTTTGGCTCGCAGCTCATCAACCTCTGCAGCAGGGACATAGTCGCTTTTAACCTTGTCGCCGACTCGATAGTTGAGGTAGCAGTATTCGTGGCCCTTTATGTTTCGCATGCGGATACTGCCTTTTGGAAGGAGGCCAATTTCCTGCTCCATGAGGCCCAAGAGACGGATTGAGCGTGCGTACTCCTCTTCTAGGACATCTTCTAAGACGGACATGGCACCTCCCTTCTGAGTAGTTACCCTACATTTTATCAAATACACTTATTTGTAGGGTAACTAATATGTGTCCGCACGGCATGTGACACTTAATCTGCCGTCCAGCCCTGTCGCGGCGGCATGCATCTGAACAACGATCCTCTAAGGAGTACGATATCGATGAGTGACAACACCAAGCATCTCGCAAAGAAGTGCGTCAAGGACGCGGGGCCGTGTCTCGCACTGTGCCTTGCCGGCGTGGCGGTCGGGCTGCTGGCTGTTCTGGGGCCATTCGACGTGCTCCAAAGTGCCAGTTCCCTGCACGTCATCATCGCCCTTGCCGGCGCCATGATGACCGGCGGCGTGCTCGATCTGATTTTTTGGGTATTTGACCCGTTTGGATGGAAGAACGAGGGGTAAGCCCTAAGGGATGCAGATGCCGGGGCCGGCCTGCAATTTCTGCCATCGATTTGTCCAGAGTCGCACAGCGCGGAGGTGTTGCTTGATGTCCATTTTCGTTACCGGAGACGTTCACGGTATCGCCGAGTATGGGGCGAGTCGCTTCTCATCGCGCGCTTGGCCATTGGGCCGAACGCTGGCGCGCGATGACGTGGTGATCGTTGCCGGCGACTTTGGCTTTATATGGAGCGGCTCGAACACCGACAAATACTGGCTCGATTGGTTTGAGTCCAAGCCCTGGACCACGTGTTTTGTCGACGGCAATCACGAGAACCATCATCTGCTGGCGGGGCTGCCGATGCGAGGGTGGAATGGGGGCCTCGTTCACGAGGCTCGCCCGCACGTGCTGCACCTGATGCGCGGCGAGGTATTCGACATTGCGGGGAGCACGGTGCTCGCCATGGGCGGCGCCGCGAGCCATGACAAACAGTGGCGTCGGGAGGGAAAGACTTGGTGGCCCGAGGAAATGCCGAGTGAGAGCGAGATGAGCCATTGCCGCGCCTCGCTCGATCGCGTGGGCTGGAAGGTCGACTACGTTGTGACTCACGAAGCGCCGGTCGATTTGGCGGACGAGCTGTGCATGGAGCGCAATCGCGAGTTCTACGACGATTCGCTGCAGGCCTTTTTGGGCGAGCTCGACGGGCGGATCGACTACCGCACCTGGTTCTTCGGCCATTACCATGACGATGAATGGCGTGATGACAAGCATCGCCTTATCTACCAAGATATCGTGCCGATCGAAGCACGGCGCCCCGACGGATTTGGCGAGGCAACGAGCATTTATTCCGAGCAAGAGCGTTAGGAGGCCCCGTGATCTGGTTTACCAGTGATACCCACTTTGGACACGAGAACATGCTACGGCTTAGCGATAGGCCTTGGTCGACCGTTGCGCAGATGAACGAGGCCATGGTCGCCAACATTAATAGCAAGGTCGCTGTGGATGACGAGCTCTACATCTTGGGCGACTTTAGCTTTAAGATGACGGTCCAAGATGCCTACGAGCTGCGCAAAAGCATTGTCTGCAAGCGTGTCCATCTGCTGCCCGGCAACCACGACAAAGACTGGACGCAGCCTGCGGTGGCGGATGCTTTTATCGTCGAGGCGCCCATTTGCGTGCTCAAGATCGACCGCCAAAAAATCGTACTGAGCCACTATCCCATGGTCGACTGGCAGGGTATGTCGCACGGCGGCTGGCATTTGCACGGGCATATCCACAGCTGCGGCGGCGCGTACAACAAGTTCAACCTTCGGCAGGGGCTGCTGCGCTATGACGTGGGCGTGGATGCCAACGGCTATACCCCGGTGAGTCTAGAGGAGCTCAAGTTGTTGTTTGCGCAGGTCGAGGAGCCGGTGTGTTGCGTTAAGTGGCCTTGGTGGGTCAACGTCACGGACGATGAACAGGTCGAGCGCGATCTCGAAGCCTATAAGAGGGAAGTGGTAATCCGATGACGGTCTATGTGACGGGCGATGTTCACGGCGGTCTCGACATGCAAAAGCTGCGCGATTGGGAGCTTGGGGATAGCCTGACGGGCGACGACTATCTGATTGTCGCTGGCGACTTTGGCTTTCCCTGGGATTTCTCTGCCGAGGAATGTGCCGATATCGCTTGGCTGGAGTCGCGCCCCTATACCGTGCTGTTCGTCGACGGCAACCACGAGTGTTTCGACCATTGGGCAGAGCGTCCCATGGAGTTGTGGCACGGTGGGCTGACGCAGCGCCTGTCGGATACCTCCCCCATACGGCGCCTGACGCGCGGCGAGGTTTTTGAGCTCGACGGCCCAACGGTCTTTACCATGGGCGGCGCCACGAGCGTGGACAAGGAATACCGCATTCCGTATTCCAGCTGGTGGCCGCAGGAGTTGCCGGACGAGCGCAACTTTGAGGAGGCTCGGACAAAGCTCGACAGCGTGGGCTGGAAGGTCGACTACGTGGTCATCCACACCTGCTCTACGCGCATGCTTTCGCCCACGCTCTATCCGGCGCCCGGCTGGAATTGCCCCGCCGTCGATCGACTTACGGCATTTTTCGACGAGTTGGAAGACCGCTTGGATTACAAGCACTGGTACTACGGGCATTTTCATCGGGATGCCAACCCGGCCGAGCGCCACACCGTGCTCTACGACTGCATCGTTCGCCTGGGCGACGAGCTTATGCCCTGGGATGTTGCGTAGCGGCGATGCGTTTGGCTACTCGACCGTTACAGTGATGTTCTCCCGATGCGCGCGGATAACATCCCAGCTAAAGTGCTCGACCAGCTGCTCGGCAGAGCGCGGTGTGGTGTCCGGCGCGATGCCCGTTTGTCCGGCGAGCCATCCCAGCAGTGCCTCGGGCGCGCCAAAGCGGGCGCGTAGTTCGCCCAGGTCCAGATCGCGGTTGCGCTTGGAAAGGCGGCGGCCATCCGGCGATATGATCAGCGGAATGTGCGCATAGCGCGGCGTGGGAAGTCCCAGCAGATGCTGCAGGTAGATTTGGCGGGGCGTGGAGCCCAGCAAGTCGCATCCGCGCACGACCTCGGTGACGCCCATGGCGGCGTCGTCGACCACCACAGCCAGCTGGTAGGCAAAAACACCGTCGCTGCGGCGCACCAAAAAGTCACCGCACTCGGTGGCGAGTGCCTCGCATTGGGCGCCGTACGTGCGGTCCACGAATTCGACCACATCGTCGGCGAGGTCATCTACGGTGGGCACGCGCAGACGCGTGGCCGGGGCGCGCAGGGCGCTGCGGCGAGCGATCTCTTTGGCAGAAAGGTTTCGGCAGGAGCCGCGGTAGATGGGCGTGCCGTCGCTGGCGTGCGGTGCGCTTGCGGCGTGGAGCTCGGCGCGCGTGCAAAAGCAGGGATAGGTGAGACCGGTGTCTTGCAGCTGGCGCAAGGCGCTCTCGTATAGGTCGAGGCGATCGTGCTGGTAGTAGGGGCCTTCGTTCCACTCGAGTCCCAGCCAGGCCAGGTCGTCAATCAATTGAGCGGCAAGTTCCGGGCGCTTGCAGCGATCGTCCAGGTCCTCGATGCGCAACACGATGCTGCCGCCCTGGCTGCGGGCCGAAAGCCACGCGCACAGGCAGCTGAACACGTTGCCCAGGTGCATGCGGCCCGAGGGCGACGGGGCAAAGCGGCCCATGACGTGCATGGGAACGGAGGCGGGCTGCGTCGTTGGCGCGTCCGCGGCGGGCGTTGCTATGTTGCGTGCTTTGATGTCCATGCGGACGAGTATAGCGCGGGGTGGGGTGGGGGAGGCGTCGTCGATGCTCGCAAGTTGCCGAGGCCGCGTGTTGTGCTCGACGGGCACCGACTCAACATCTCGATTACCGCCCGCAAGCTTAGCCCCTTCAACCCCTCAAACGACAGAAACCCCGGCAGCTCTTCGCAACTGCCGGGGTTTCCGCGGAAAAGGGGGACATGATCCTCGAGCGAACGGCAAAGGGGCAAACCGTTTTCGCTCGACTGTTTTATGCCCCTTGCTCGCGGACTCAATCAGTGTGCGCCGCAGCAACACAAAGCCGCTACACCTGTGACGGAGCTGTGAAGTGGTATCTATCGTTGGTGCGGGCCATGCCAAAGAGTGTCCCTAATGACTAGTCATTTAAGAACGTACCCAATGACTAGCTGCTGGCGGCGGGCGTGACTTTCATCCCATTTGGCGCTTCGGTCGCCTAGATATTCGTCATGCGCGTCCGCAAACGTGGGACAATGGCGCTGTTGGTTTTACAGACAAAGGATGTGCCTATGAACGCCCCCGTTGCCAAGACCTGTCGGCAGCGCCGCCTATTCGCGCGATTCGCTTCCGTCTGCGTGCTCGCCGCGCTTGCGTTGTTGCTGCTGCCTGCCGCCGCGCACGCCGACGGCTACTCCATGAGCCAAACCCACATCGGCGCCACGGTCGAGGCCGATGGCTCGCTGACCGTTGTCGAGAGACGCCAGTTTGATTTCGATGACGACATCAACGGCGTGTTTTGGGAGATCAATACGGGCTCCAACCAGCAGGGAGGCGCGGCGGGCGTCAATGTGCTTAGCGTCGAGGAAGATGGCACCGCGTTTAACAGAGTCGATTATGCAAACAAGGGCGACAGCGGTGTCTATACGGTTGAGCAGTCCGACGGCGGCGTAAAGATCAAGGTTTTCAGTCCCCACGAGAGCGGCGACAGCGCGATTTATTACGTGAGCTACACCATGACCGGTGCGGTCATGAACTGGTCCGATACCGCCGAACTCTACTGGAAGTTTGTGGGCGACGGCTGGTCGGCGGATTCCGACGATGTTGAGATGGAAGTCCACTTCGCAAACGCTGCCGCGGGGACCCCGGCAACCAAGGGTGACAACTTCCGCGCGTGGGGCCACGGTCCGCTCACGGGCAACGTATCGCTCGACACGGACGAGCCTATGGTTACCTATACCATTCCCTGCGTGCACGAGGGTGAGTTTGCCGAGGCGCGCATCGCCTTCCCCAGCGACTGGGTGCCGCAGCTCGCCGCCTCAAGCGAGAAGCGCATGCCGACAATCCTGAGCGAGGAGAAGGCGTGGGCCGACGAAGCTAACGCCCGCCGCGCCCGCGCGCGCATGATTGCCAGTGCACTTGCCGTGCTAAGTGTTGTCGCGGCGGTGGCCTTTACCGGCACAATCGTTGTGCTCAAGCTGCGCCACCGCAAGCCCAAGCCGCTTTTCCAGGACGAATATTTTCGCGATGTGCCTTCGGCCGACCATCCCGCCGTGCTTTCGGCCCTCATGAGCTGGAACGAGGTACCCGATCGGGCATATATCGCCACGCTCATGAAGCTCACTGACGACCGTGTGATCAAGCTGGAGCAGGCGACCGTGACCAAGCCCAAGAAGGGTCTGTTGGGGCGCGAAAAAGAGGAGCAGACGTATCGTGTGACGGTGAGCGATACGGGCTGGGAGTCGGCCAAGGGCATTGACCGCACGGTTCTCAAGATCTTCTTTGCCGGCGCTAAGCCCGACGAGAACGGTGATCGCTCGCGCACGTTTGACGAGCTGCGGCACTACGTCAAGCAGCACGCCACACCCGTGGGCGACAAACTCGAGGACTATCAGAACACCGTTAAGGGCAAGCTGGCCGATAGCGAGTACGTTGCCTCGGACGGCATTGTCGCAATGGTGTTTTGCCTGGTTCTTGGTATTCTGATCGCCTTTGTTCCCGTGGGATCCATCTTCTTTACCGACGGCGCGCAGGCGAACATTATCGCTGCGGTTATCTCGGTGCCCATCGTGCTGGTGGGTATTGGCGTGGGCCTTACGTTCCGCCGCTTTACGCCGGAGGGCGCCGAGGTGACGGCTCGCTGCAAGGCACTTAAGCATTGGCTTGAGGACTTCACGCGTCTAAAGGAAGCCGTCCCCGGTGATCTGGTCCTGTGGAATAAACTTCTGGTGATGGGTGCGGCACTGGGCGTTTCGAAGGAAGTCCTGCGTCAGCTTGCCGAGGCTGTTCCTCCCGAGGTGCGCGAGGCCGACGGTTTCTACGACAATTACCCCTGCTACTGGTGGTACTACCATCACTACGGAAATCAGTCCCCGCTCGATTCGTTCGATGACGTGTATCACGAGAGCATCCGTGAGCTGGCTTCGGGTTCCGATAGCTCGAGCGGCGGCGGAGGCGGTGGCTTCTCTGGCGGCGGAGGCGGCGGCGTCGGCGGAGGCGGCGGCGGAACGTTCTAGCGAGCGCTTGCCTTGGGATGGACCTTTCTGGGCGGTTGCCTGAGAAGGGTTGATTTCCGATCTCAGCCGAACACATTGAGCAAATAGGCCGTTCCCGCAGTTAGCCGAACGCCCCCGCGGCCCC
>NZ_WWSL01000028.1:0-29239 GCF_009875845.1 Collinsella sp. BIOML-A6 | reverse complement strand
AGGTATCGGGTTCCCACATTCATCCGCACATGTGCGGATGAATGTGGGAGGTGTTCGGATAAAGTTGATAATCAAGGGCAGCGAGGCGTTGCTCCCACACCCCCGGTTTGGAGTTGACAGGGTCACATGCGGCACGTATGATGTCAAAAACTTGATGAGGATCGTGACTGTATGACAGGCGACACCGAAAGTTGGCCGCTGGCCGCTGGCCGCTGGCCGCTGGCCGCTTTCGGTGTCGTTTTTTTCTGGACGGGACGTTCGAAGGATTGTATGGGTATGTTGCAGGTCGCAAAGGTACTCAACAACAATATTGCTGTTGTGGTTGATGCTCGCGGTAGCGACTGCATTGCCATGGGGCGCGGGATTGCGTTTGGTCGCAAGCGCGGAGACCTCATTGACGAGGATAGCGTAGAGCGCCTGTTTACCCAGCACGTCGCCGAGCTGTCCGGCAAGCTGGGCCAACTGGTGTCATCTATTCCCGAAGAGTACTTCGAGGCGACGCGGGCGATTGTCGAGCATGCCAAACTGCGTCTCGGCAGGAATCTCGATGACGGGGTCTATCTTGCGCTGACGGATCATATTCACTTTGCTGTCAAGCGAGCCCTTGCGGGGCAGGCCCTCGATAACCGCCTGAACTATGAGATCGGTATGGTGTACCCCGATGAGTTCGAATGTGCCCAGACCGCCATCTCCTTTATCGACCGCACCTTCCACGTCACGCTTCCGCAGGAGGAGGCAGGATTCATCGCCATGCATCTCGTCAACGCCGAGATGGGTGGTATGGGCATACAGACGGCGACGACGATGGCCAAGATCATACGCGGCCCGCTCGATATCGTTAAAGAGTACTTCGATATTGATTTGGACGAGGCAACAATTGCCTATTACCGTTTTATGGTCCATCTTAAGTTCTTCGCTCAGCGTGTTGTCATGTCCGATATGTCCGATGCCGCCACCGAGTCCCGTGACCGCCAGTTGCAAATCACGGTGATGCAACAGTACCCCGATGCCTACGAGTGCGCCAAGGAGATTGCATCGCGTACGGCGCGGTCCAATGGCTGCCCTGTTCCCGAGGACGAGTGTCTGTACCTTGCCTTGCATATCGAGCGCGTGGTGCACGGCAGCCCACGCCAGCACGCCGGGAGAGGAGGGGATGTGTAGGGTCACAGTCTACGTTCACGGTTAGAGATTCACGAGAAAGAGGAGACACGTGTTTAAGCAACTGCAAAAGATCGGCAAGGCATTTATGCTGCCGATTGCTATTCTGCCGGCAGCGGGCTTGCTGCTGGGAATCGGCGGCGCATTTAGCAGCTCCGCAACCATTGCCGCATACCCCCTGTTGAACGTACCTTGGCTACAGGCGGCCTTCAAGGTCATGAGCGCGGCGGGAAACGTGGTGTTCGCCAACCTTCCCATGCTGCTGTGCATCGGACTTTGCATTGGTCTTGCCCGTCGCGACAAGGGTGTGGCGGCGCTCGCGGGCATCGTGGGATACCTGGTCATGACGGCGACCTCGTCCACACTGCTCTCGATTTTTAACCCTGACGGTGCGGCGATCGATACCGGCGTCATCGGCGCCCTCGTCATTGGCCTCGTGGCCGTTACCTTGCACAACCGCTACCAGAACATCCAGCTTCCGCAGGTCCTGGGCTTCTTTGGCGGCTCGCGTTTCGTGCCTATTGTCACGAGCCTGGCAGCGATCTTTGTCGGATCCCTGTTCTATATCGTCTGGCCGCCGTTTCAGCAGCTGCTCGTTCGTGCGGGAGAGGTCATCTCTGCTGCCGGTGTCTTCGGTACGTTCTTCTATGGCTTCCTCATGCGCCTGTGTGGGGCCATCGGCTTGCACCACATGATCTATCCCATGTTCTGGTACACGGAGCTGGGCGGCACCACTGTCGTTGCCGGCCACTCCGTGGTTGGTGCCCAGAACATCTTCTTCGCCCAGCTTGCCGACCCGAATCATACCGGCCTGTTTACCGAGGGGACGCGCTTTTTCGCGGGGCGCTTCGCGACCATGATGTTCGGTCTGCCCGCCGCCGCACTGGCCATGTACCACTGTGTGCCCAAGGAGCGCCGCGAGAAATATGCCGGCCTTTTTCTGGGCGTTGCCCTGACGTCGTTTCTGACCGGCATCACCGAACCTCTCGAGTATATGTTCCTCTTCGTTTGCCCACCTTTGTATGTGCTGCATTCGTTCTTTGACGGCATATCGTTTCTTGTCGCCGATATCTTGAACATCAGAATCGGTAATACGTTCTCTGGCGGCTTCATAGATTTCTTCCTCTTTGGCATCATGCAGGGAAACGCCAAGACAAACTGGCTACTCGAGATCCCGGTCGGTGTTGCGTGGTTCGCTCTGTATTACCTATCCTTCCGCTTCCTGATTACCAAATTCGATATCAAGACACCCGGTCGCGATGAGGAGGCAGCGACGATTGAAGAGCCGAAGGCTCCTGCCAAAGGTGACCTTGCCGATGATGCGAAAGTGATCGTCGAGGCACTGGGCGGTCCCGAGAATATCGAGGATGTGGATGCGTGCATTACCCGCTTGCGCGTTGGGGTGAAAGATCCTGCCAAGGTCGATCACGATGCATTCAAAAAGCTTGGCGCTGCCGGAGTTTTGGATGTCGATGGCGGCATCCAGGCTGTCTTTGGTGCAAAGGCGATCTTGTACAAGACCGCCGTCCTCGAGGAGCTCGGCATAGACGAGTAAAATGAGCGGCCGCATCCGCATCGCATAGCGAACATCGTTGATGCGGTGCGCTGCGGCCATCGCGACAGAAAGGGCACTAATGTCTGCCAACAAGGCAAAACGCCGTCCGAGTGAGCGCGCGCAGAGGGTCCAGCAGCCTGCCGCCCGCAGTGACGGAGGATGTGTTTTCTTCGCACGCCGACTTGTGTCCTTATTGGTCGATTATGTAGTGAGCGCAGGGGTCGTTAGTATTTTCTACGCATGCGCGTACATTTTCTACCTCGATACGTCCACCTCCTCGCAGGGCAACTTGATGCTTCTGTGTGCAATCCTGTTCGTATTGCAGACGACGATCTATGTCCCATGGAAAACTGGGGCGAGCGTGGGAGAACACCTGTTGCGCCTCAGGGTCATCCGGTGGGATCGTCGCGCCCGCACACCCTCTCAGATATTTGTCCAGGAGTGCATAATGAAAGTTGTCCTCGGTCCGTTCACTATCCTGCTGTTTGTGCTCGATTACGTGATCGGCGGCCTACTGCTGCATCGCGATCCCGATCACGAGTTCGCACTCGATTCTATTTTGAAGATCCACGTCATCCCCAATAGACCATCATCCTAGATGGAGGATTACCATGTCCGTGCACCCACTTCAGGAAGAGGGGGTGTTGCTCATGGCCGATTGCATGACTATCGAGGACATTCGCCATGCGTACGATCTGGGCTTCGACTTGGTTTCCACCACGCTGTCGCACAATAAACCTGCGATTGAGACGTCATTGAACGAAGGACCCGATCTACCGTTATTGCGCCAGGCCGTCGAGGAGTTTCCAGATTTGCCCATCATCTGCGAGGGACATGTGCATACGCCGCAAGATGCCCGCGCTGCCCTCGACGCTGGTGCCTGGGCCGTGGTGGTTGGGACGGCTATCACACATCCTACGAGCGTTACGAGTTGGTTTAAGGCGGCTCTTGACGAGTAGGGTTGTCATGGCATCGCTCTCGTTTTGTTGCGTGCTTTATGCGTCATGTCGAAAAAGCACGCTTTGATTGGTGCTGATTGCAGATGCCAGTAGAGACTCCCATAAATCGAATGGCGTGTTGCAGCGTAAACAGTTAGCCCCGGTACGACCGCTGATTCAAGTCGCCGGGGCTTAACCCATCTCGCGCTGGAGGTTCCGGGCGAGGAGACCTCTAGCGAGTGGGTGGAGCCTGTGGACGACGAGGAATACCTTAAAGTAATCATGGTGGATCGCAAAATCCACCTCTGACGACATGACTGTCGAGAGCCGTGCCGACGCCGCACCTTACCCAGAGGTCGCCTTGCGTGGCAAACACAGGAAGATCCCCGCCAGGCAGAGGATGTCCACGGCGGCCATGAGTAACTGGGGAGGCTCGGTGACGAGGTTCGAGTACGTGCACGCCACGGTAATCACTATGAACGGAACCAGCATCGCCGCGTACAGGAGGCGCTTGCGCGCGCTCCTCTGCATGGCGAACCCCCACGCGCCCGCGCACAGCGCGACGGCCATGTACTCGAGCGCGTCCTTTGCGCTGGACAGGACGTTCGCAAGATAGCCCGCGCTGCCGGACTCAAGTGCGCTATAGACGGCAAGGGCGGCCGTGTACCCGTAGTAGCCCAGGCACAGGCCGGAAAAGAAAACCAGAACCCTCCAGAACGCCCTTTTGGGCTCCGTGTTCCTGAATGATATGAGCGCAACCACCACGAATGGATAGATGTCGATGTCGGAGACCAGGAACCTGAATCCTAGATGGGGCGAGTTCAGTTGGTCGGACAACCACGGAACGACTGTCTGGCCCAGGAGGCCCACCAGCGCTGCGAAGACGAATAGTGCGACATACCCGTTTGTTCGTCTGCCACATTGCATGACTGCCGTCCCTTCTCCGTATGACGGATAACAAAGACATGTCATTTGTCAGGTCTATTCAATCGACGCTCGAGCCGTCAACTCGTTTCATTCTACACTTGGAGTCCACGGCGTCGCGCACAACGCGGGAATGCCCGCCAGTTTAGATTGGCGCGTATCAGAAGCGTGTTTGTGTGCTCCGGCATCTCGTAGGCTCCATTTTCTCACGCAAACGGTTTATCGGCCCAATCGGTGTGCGGTGTGGGCGGTATGCGAACTGTGTAATATGCGGCATTTGAAGAAACCGTGTGGATGGAGGGGTGGCTCCGGCCTCGTCGCGCCCATGGGTATCAGTGCAAAACGATGATGGCGTCGATTAAGGAGATAGCTATGGCAACGTCAACGCTGGACAGTTTTATGAGCCTGCTGTTGGGACGCTTCGACAACCGCGAACAGTTTGAGGCGAAGAAGGCGGCCGGGGAAGTGTTTCCTTTCGCCCGCCATGTCAACACCGCATGCAACGATAAGATTTTAGGCCTACCGGCGGATTTCCCCGGCGTATTCATGATCGAAGAGAGCTATTACGAGACTGATGGGAAAAAATCCTCGTCACCCCATTTGTTCCTCTTCACCGAGGAGTCGGAAGGTGTTTTGCTGACCTCCTACGATGCGCCGGAAGGCAATGACAAGCGCACGCTCTCGTATGACACCATGGTTCCTGCAGAGTATGCTTCGCTTAAGGAGTCCGGAAAATTTGTGCCCGCGCTCTATCGTGAACGCGACGGCGTGTGGGAGGGCGGATCGGACTCGATGTTTACGCCGGTCATGAAGTTCCATCTTTTTGAGCGATTCTCAGCCGATGCTCTAGAGGTGACTGAGACCATGGAGGTAAACGGTAGGCGCGTCTTTGGGTTTGACGACCCGATTGTCTATCACCGCGTCCAAGGCTAGAGCGCATACGCAACGATTCTCTATTATCTGCTAGAGGCGTTATCTTCATACGTCCATAGCGTGCTACGCGATTCCGTTGTGGGGCATCGGCCGCCTACTTGGTGCATACGATTCCGCGACTATTCATGCTTCTGCCTCAGTTTGTGCATTGGTTAATAGAAAAGCCGCCTTCCTATAGGGGCGGTTGTGAACTCGTTGTCGGATGACTGAGGGATTAGCGTTGATGCCTGCTACGCTTGGTGGAGACGTCCGGCGCTGTGAGGGAGACACCGCCATCTGCTCGGGCGACGGCCTCCGGCGCAGGCAGTCCTCGATGGCTGCGTTTCGTCAATAGTTTTTGAGCAGGCCACTTCTTATGGCACATCAATACGCGAGCCTGCCAGCCCGTTGCCCCAGGTGCGCCTGGGTAAATGGTACCCATTCGTTGGAACACGGCCTACCGAAAGAAGCGCTTGCGCGATGAGGTGATAGATGAGTGGCGCAATACGCGTGCCTTTGCAAGTTTTGCGTCGGCAAGGCGCCCGACTGCAGCGGCCTATCTTGTGAAGGCGCTTTTTGACATCTGACGCGCAGGAAGCCCCTTTATGGCAGCGGGCCTATGCGTGCTCCTGAGCCTTGCGATCAAGAATGGCGATAAAGTCTGTAAAGTCTTGCGAGGCAAGAATGTCATGCTGCAGGCGACGATTGTTGGTGATGTTCAGCAGCAAGTCGTAGAGATATTCAATATTTGCGCGGTCGCCCGCCTGCACGGCAAGCAAGAAGACAATGCGCACCTCTTTGGAGCCGGCATTCCAGTCAAGGGGCTGGTCGAGCAGCGCCACCGCCACTTTGGTCTCGGTGCTGCTGGGGCTGAGCGAGTGGGGGATGGCGAACATCGGGTCCATGGTGGTGTCGGAGAGCGCCTCGCGCTCAAGGACGGAGGACAAGAAGGCTTCATCGGTGATGCCCTGGTCCTGCAGCATGTCGCAGAGTCTTTCCAACACCTCGCCCTTTCCAGCGGGCTCGGTGAAGCGGCAGAAAAGCTCAGGGTCAAAAAAAGCGCCCATAAGCGATGTCGCCTGCTTTTCTATGCCGTTGAGCATGCGCGAGATGGTTTCGGTGTCCTGCGCGCTCAGGCTAAAATCCACGAGCACGCGCGGAAGCGGGCAGTTTTCGATGGGGACGGTGGTCACCACAAATGCCGTATCCTCAAGATCGGCGCCGTCCAGTTCGCAGAACTCTCGATACGAGATGCTGTGGGCGATGCTTATGCGGTCCCCAAAGTAGGTGAGCAAGCGGCTCTCCAGCATGCTGGCGATGGAGTTGCCCGATCCGCAGACAAGGATTACTTTGTGCAGGGGCCTGTTCTGGGGCGTGCGGCGCTCGATGGCCGCTCCTATATGCAGCGCGACGTAGCCAGCCTCGTCCTCAGAAAGCGTATAGGGCTCCGTGTCGAATACTTTACTGGTGCTCGCCAGGGCGATCTCAAACGCCAGCGGGAAGCTGGAGCGGATGGTGTTGAGCAGCGGGTTCTTCTTGATGATCTTAAGGTCCTTGCTTGAGAACGTGGAGCTTAGATGCTGCAAGAGGTTCCGCTTAAGCTCGTGGTCATCCCTTAGGTCGAAGCCGTAGTTTTGGGCGACAATCTCTAGAAGGGCGTCGACGTCGCCACGGAAGAGCTGGTTGTCTATGCCCGAGCGATCGAGGTATGTATTGGAAAGGATGTGCAGCAGCAGGTAGCCGCGCTCTGCTTTGCAGACGGAGATGCCAAATTCCCGTTCAAGGTCTCGACAGGTTCCTTCAAGAAAAAGGGACACGCGAGAGCTCGCTTCGCCGTCTTCGCTGGTTTCAACGGGGTATCCGTGCATGATGCGACTCACCATAAGGGCGGTGTGCATCAGCAGGTTTTTGAATCCATAGTCGGTTGTAACGATGTCGGAGTGCTCGATGTGGCTGCGCACTATGTGCTCGAGGACGTCGAGGTCAATATCCGGGAAAAGCCTCGTCTCCTCATCCGAGAACCCCTTGACGTATGAGCGCATGTTGCGAACCACCACGCGGTCCATGAAGCAGCGACGGTGATCGTCCTCCCGGCCCAGGACCTTGACGCCAAAGCCCGGTTTTACCAGGAGGGCGAGGTCGTATTCTGCCAGGATGTCCTTAATCTGGCGAATATAGTTCTGCAAGGTGTTTTCGCCCACGAAGATGATGTCCGCAAGCTGGTCGTAGCTTTGGTGGTCATTCGCCATAAGCAGAGCGTTGAGCAAGAAGCGGATGCGGTCATCCGTGTTGGACAAATCGGGTTCGCCGTTGCCGCGTTCACGGGTTGACGCGATAAAGTCCTCGTAGAGATGCGCGTCCTGTACAACCAGGTGGTAGCCCTGACCGCGCTTGATGTCAATATAGGCGCCGTGGTTCTCAAGCGCGCTGTTGATGCGGGCTATATCGCTGCGCACTGTGCGGTCTGTGATGCCGTGTATCTTTGCCAGGCGTGCCGCGGGGGCAAATGTGGAATGGCGAACCGCCTCAAAGATTGCGTCAAGACGTTTTTGACCAAACAACTCTAAAGACCCTCCTTACGCATGTAGCGCGCCCAGCATTTCATTGCGTGCGTTTATCACATTGTGCGCCATGGTCGACAGCAAGTCCTACCCAAGGCTTTTCCGCAAGCATGCGGAAAAGATGACTATTCTTGCTGATTTCCATTTCCGCGACAAGTGGAAATCAGGCGCCTTTCCCATTCTTCCATTTCCGCTGAAAGACGGAAATCGGCAAGGTTGAGCGTCGTCGCCTGCGGCTGCATGATGGGTGTCGTCAGGAAGGAGATGCGATGGAGAGAGTGTTCACGCAAGACCAGGTTCTCCTCGACCTAGGCGCGTCATGTGCGGAGGATGTCTTCCGCGCCGTGGCGGATAGGGCGCAGAGCCTGGGCATCGCTTCGGCGGACGGGGCCTATCAGGGCCTCCTGGAGCGAGAGCGCGAGGTGGCGACCGGACTTATGGATGGTTACGCCATACCTCACACCAAGTGCCCGGCTATCGAGCGGGCGGCAATGTTCTATGTGCGCACGGCTGCCCCACTTGAGTGGCAGACCATGGACGATCAGCCCGTCCAGCACCTGTTTGTTTTAATGGCGCCGCATGCAAACGGTGGGGAAGAGCACCTAAAGCTCCTATCCGCCCTCGCAACGTGCCTGTTAAAGGACGAGTTCAAAAACGCGGTGGCCACGGCCGAGAGGGCTGAAGACGTGGTGTCGATTGTGATGGAGCACATTGAAAAGGAGTGTGAATGACATGAAGGTGGTTGGTGTTTCCGCCTGCCCGGCAGGCCTCGCCCACACGCCCATGGCGGCAAAAGCGCTTATGAAGGCGGGCGAGGGCCTTGGCTGGGACGTCAAGATCGAGCAGCAGGGGTCCATGGGCCAGATCAACGTGGTGACGGCCGAGGAGGCCAAGGCGGCCGACTTTGTCCTGATCGCGTCTGATCAGAAGATCCAGGGCATGAATCGCTTCGAGGGAAAGACCGTTATCCGTATCGATATCAACATGTGTATCAAGGCTCCCGAGGCCGTGCTTAAGAAGTGTGCCGCTGCCGTAGAGGCAAGGAAATAATAAAGGAGGAAGAAGAATGAAGAAATTCTTCTCTGAGATCAAGGGTCATCTGATGACCGGTATTGGCTACATGCTGCCGCTCATCATCGGCTCCTCGCTGGTAGTTGCCATCCCGCAGCTCATCGCCCTCGCTATGGGCACCCCCAGCCTCACCGAGGACCTTACCGGCTTCCTGGGCTTCTTGTACCAGGTCCAGCAGGTTGGTTGGACGGGCATCGGCATGGTCAACACCGTGCTCGCCGCGTTTATCGCCTACTCCATCGCCGACAAGCCCGCCATCGGCGCCGGTTTTGTCGCGGGTGCCATCGCTACCAGCACCAAGGCAGGCTTCCTGGGCGCCGTTCTTTATGCGTTCATCGCTGGCTACCTGGTCAAGTGGGCGCTGAAGACCATTAAACTCCCCGAGGCGTTCCAGCAGACCATGCCTCTGGTCATCCTGCCCTTCCTGTCCACGCTCACCGTTGCCCTGATCGCTGTTTTGCTGGCCACCCCGCTCGCTGCTATCAACGAGGGCGTGATCGCGTGGCTGCGTGACATGTGCACCAGTGGTACCAACAAGGTTCTCATGGCTGTTATTCTTGGCGCCATGATCGGCTTTGACATGGGCGGCCCGGTCAACAAGGCTGCTTGGATGGCCGGTAACGTTCTGCTCGCCGAGGGCATCTACACTGCCAACGTCTTTATCAACTGTGCTATCTGCATCCCGCCGCTGGGCTACGCGATCGCTACCGTGGTTCGCCGCAGCCGCTTCTCCCGGAGCCTCCGCGAGTCCGCTACCGGTAACTGGGTCATGGGCTTCATCGGCATCACCGAGGGCGCCATTCCCTTCACCCTGGTCAAGGCCTCCCGCCTCATTCCGGTGAACGTCATCGGTGCTGCCCTGGGCGCTGGTATCGCCGCCCTGCTTGGCGCTGACGCCGTGATTCCGCCGCTTGGTGGCATGTATGGCTTCATCACCATGACCAACGGCTGGGCATACCTGGTCGGCCTGCTGGCAGGCGCCCTGTTCATCGGCGTTGTCGCTCCGCTTCTGGTCGACTTCAACGTTGAGACCGAGGCAGACTCCTCCGACGTCGACATCAATGAGATCGAGATTTCCTTCGAGTAATGCCCTTCCTTTGGCCCCGCTCGTGCATACCGCCGGGTGGGGCTTTTTCTAGCATCGTAGCCCCTGCGGCAGGTACCAGTCCCGCAAGTTGGAGTGGGTCGGCGGCAGAGTATTGAAAGGTGGAAGCACCCATGGGAAAGACCATCCATGTTGTTCCCCATAGCCATTGGGATCGCGAGTGGTACTTCACCACGTCCCGTTCCAAGGTGTACCTTATGCGTGACCTGGCAGACGCGCTGGACGTGCTTGAGAGCAATCCCGCATTCAAGACCTGGATGCTTGATGGCCAGGCATCGCTTTTGGACGATTACCTTGCCTGGCGACCTCAGGACGAGGATCGCATCCGCAAGCTAGTTGGCGATGGCCGCCTGATTATCGGACCGTGGTACACCCAGACCGACCAGATGATCATCTCTGGCGAGAGCATCGTCCGCAACCTTACCTACGGTATGCGCCGCTGCGAGGAGATTGGCCCCTACATGAATGTGGGCTATATGCCCGACTCTTTTGGCCAGGCGGGTAACATGCCCCAGATCTATCGCGAGGCGGGCATCGATAGCACCCTGTTTTGGCGCGGCGTTTCCAATGATATGGCGGAAAACCTCAACTACACCTGGCGAGGCGACGACGGCTCCACCATATTTGCCACCCAGATGCCTACCGGCTACTATATCGGCGGCAACATGCCCGAGGACCAGCAGGAGAATGATGTATGGTGGCATCAGCAGGTGTTGGATAAGCTGGCGCCGCGCCACGTGACGGAGAATGTCTACTTCCCCTGTGGTTTTGACCAGGCGCCCGTGCGCGCTAACCTGCCCGAGCTTCTTGAGCATCGTAATGCCTATGACTCGGAGAACACGTATTGCATGAGCAGCCTTCCGGAATACCTTGAGGCCACCCGCGCCGCCATCGAGCGAGATGGCATTGAGCTGGAGGAGGTGGCGGGCGAGCTGCTAAATGCAAAGCATATGCGTATCCACCGCAGCATCTGGTCCAGTCGCTCCGACCTCAAGGCGCTTAACACGGAGATCCAAAACTACGTGGTCAATGTGCTCGAGCCGCTGCTGACCCTGTCGCGCAGCCTGGGCAACGACTACCCGCGCGGCGCCGTGGACACTATCTGGAAGCTGCTGTTTGAGAACGCCGCGCACGATTCCATCGGCTCCTGCATCGCCGACGCCGTGAACGAGGACGTCTATCTGCGCTACAAGCAGGCTCGCGACATTGCCACCTCGCTTGTCGAGCTACACGGCCGCATGATCGCCACCAGCGTCGATTCTGGCGACGCCCCCATGACCTTCACCGTGTTCAACACGCTGCCGCAGCCCAGGTCCGGTGTGGTCATCAAGAAGATGTACATTCCCGGCGGCGATTTCTCAATTGTCGACCAGGCGGGCGAGCCCGTTTCCTACACCGTGCTCCAGAGCCGCGATCTTACGGACTACGTGCTGTCGCAGACCATCCGTCTCGACCCCAGCGCCAAGCTCTACATTCCCCAGCAGGTGTTCGAGGTCACCATTGCAATCGATGCCCACCAGGTGCCCGCGCTTGGCTACGCCCAGTACCGCATGGTCCTCGACGGCAGCACGGCAAGCGACATGGTCTCGCTTGAGCGCGACGTCGCCCTTGAGAACGAGTTCTATCGCGTGAGCGTCAACGCCGATGGCTCGCTGCGCGTGGAGGAGAAGGAGACGGGATACGTCTACGATAACCAGGCGGTTCTGGAAGAGAACGGCGACGATGGCGACTCCTTTAACTACTCGCCGCCCCGTCAGGACCTGGTTGTGCGCTCTTGCGACGGACCCGCACCCCAGGTTGAGCTCGCTGCCAGCGATATCTACGCGACCGCGACTATTGCCCACACCATGACGGTGCCCGCGACGCTCGAGGAGCGCGCCCAGGGAGTGTGCTCCACAAAGCTGCCTGTGACGCTGACCGTTGGCCTTCGCCGCGGCTCGCGCGTTATTGACGTGGAGCTGCACGTGGACAACACCGTGGGATCGCATCGTCTGTGCGTCCTGTTCGATGCCCATATGGACACCAACGTGAATTATGCGGACCAGCAGTTTGGCGCCATCTGCCGCGATAACATGCACAAGCAGGATATGGCTCTCTACAACGCGTCGCTTGCCGCCGCGCAGGGGCATGAGATGGACGAGGAGTGGGACGACTCGTTGCCGGCCAACTGGAGACAGAACATGGAAACCTGGCAGGAGCCCAGTGTGCCCATCGAGCCAACGCAGAGCTACGTGGCGCTTTCCAATGGCGAACGCGGTCTGGCGGTGCTCCCGCTGGGCGTGCGCGAGTACGAGATTGTGGGCGAGCAGGGCAACCAGATTCGCCTTACCGTCTTCCGCGCATACGGCTTTATGGGCCGCGAGAATCTGCTGTACCGTCCGGGCCGCGCCTCGGGCGAGCGCACCATGGAGACGCCGGACGCCCAGCTGATCAAGCCCATGACGTACAAGATCGGATTCTGCACCTTCACGGGTTCTGTGGACCAGGGAGGCGTTGCCCAGCTCGCACGCAGCTATGACGGAGAGCTTGAGCTTTACGAATACGCCGAGTTCCTCAACGGACGATTGATCTTCTCCGAGCCCCGCGTCTATGGAGACGGGCCTGCCGTCGCATCTCTGTTTGAGCTTGAGGGCACTACCGTTGTTTCTGCAGTGAAGGCGCCGGATGACCCGGATCTGCCTGGCGTTGTGGTGCGTCTGTTCTGCGGTTTTAACCAGGGAGATGCCACGGCTACGTTGCACTTTGTCACGCCGGTCAAACAGGCGTACCTGTGCAACCTGCGAGAGCAACGTTCCGGCAACGTGGAGGTCAACGGGTGTGAAGTTAAGCTTAAACCGCTTGGTCACTGCAAGTTTGCAACCGTGTATATTGAGGCGTAGCGCACGGCGTCAAAGCGCTGTGCTTTGAGAGAGGGGTCAATCATGAACGAGCCAATTGCAAGCGCTTCGGTCGCAAGCGAACAGGTGACAAGCGAGCAGGCTGCGGGCCGGCATGCCGGCGATCGCCAGCTTATCGGCGCGATCGAGGCGGGCGGTACCAAGATGGTGCTGGCGTGCGGATACGCCGACGGAACCATAGTGGAGCGCACGAGTATTCCAACGCAGGATCCGGCGCAGACTGTGCCCGCCATGATCGAGTGGTTTGCGGGCAAGGGTGTCTCCGCCCTGGGCATCGCCGCGTTTGGCCCCACGGGCGTCAATCCGTCCTCTCCCACGTACGGGCGCATCTTGCAGACGCCCAAGCTGGCCTGGCGCAACTATGATTTCCTGGGCGCCATGAGCCGCGGCTTGGGCGTGCCCTGCGGATACGATACCGACGTTAACGGCGCGTGCTTGGGCGAAGTCATGTACGGCGCCGCCAAGGGGCTGGACTCCGCCATGTACATCACCGTCGGCACCGGCATCGGCGCCGGCATCTACGCGGGCGGCCAGCTGATCCACGGCATGCTGCATCCCGAGGCCGGCCACATCACGTTGCCGCGCGTGCCGGGAGACCAAGAGTTTGAGTGCGTCTGCCCCACGCATAGCAGCTGCTTCGAGGGGCTTGCCGCCGGACCCGCCGTGGTGAAGCGCTACGGTGTCGAGCGGGCGTCTGATATGGCGGACGATGAGGATTTCCTCGAGCTCGAGGGCACCTACATCGCCCAGGGCATCCTCAACTACCTGTACGTGGCATCGCCCCAGCGCATCATCTTGGGCGGCGGCGTTCCGGATCATGCACCCAAGCTGATGGCCCGCGTTCGTGCCAAGGTGCTTGAGTTCAACAACGGCTACATCGCCACGCCTGAGCTGGACGATATCGACTCCTATATTGTCCAGCCCGCCTGCGACGGCAACCAGGGGGTCCTTGGCGCTATCGCTCTGGGCGCACAGGCGCTACAGCAGGCGTAGCCCAAACCATTGCATCGAGCTTGCTTTTAAGGCCGCTTTCCACCACGGAAGGCGGCCGTTTCTGTTAAGAGAGCGGCTTCTGAGGATGAGACGGGCGCCCAGGACGAGTATCCCGTGTATGAATGGCATTAGTCTATTCCGGATATTGCGTCTGTGAGATGGGCGGTGATGGATACAGAGAACTGGCTTCTGGTGCTACGAGACGTGTTCGCTATGGCAGTGAGAGCCGGTCAGCCGCTCTGTCCATGACCTCGCTGAGCATGGCCAGACTGTTCTTCAGCTCGCCCTGCTTGGAGAAGTAGTCCCTGTGCGCCACGAATCGTCTGCGCAGGGCTCGGAGCTGCTCGGCGGCATCCCCTCTCGCGTCCTCGCTCTTGACCAAGTGCATGTATCAGAGGGCCCATGAACGCGATTAATGGATTCCAATCATCCATTAGGCATGGCCAAAGGGAGCAGACCGAAACGACATCAATGAACGGATAACGGGAATCAGCAAGATCCGCAATCGCGCCGCTCATCACGAACGCCTCTTTGCGCATGCGGGATGCGAATGCGCGACTTTGCGATCGTGCCTAAACGCCGCCTTGCTGTTCGCTCAGCTTGAGCCAATTGCGAACAGTTATGTTTACGAAGGAACCATCAATAGATGCTCGGTCGACAACTACCATCAGGATTATTCCGGGCAGAATTCGGGGCAGCTTGGAGCGCAGGAATGGCGCGGACGGCAACTGATCATTGCCGTCCGCGCTCCATTCGCTTATCCCTGTATGACCCGGCGAACCTGGAGCCCGCCAGTTCTGCCATTAATCAAACAGGCTCGGCATGTCGTTTTCCTTCATGAGGGCGCCGGCAGAGGGCAGGCTTTGCGCGGTGAACTTCTCGGCCGAGACGCCGGCGCCAAGAATCTCCTCGGTCGTGCCGACGGTGGTGATTCCTTGAGCACCTGCGCATACAGCACTTGCTGCCGCCGTAGATGGCGTTCTTAAGGCGCTTGCGGTTGGTCTTGGTAGCGTATCCGGCAAGTGCGACACGCACCGCGCGGCCGTTCTCAAAGACGAACTTTCTACGTCAACAAGTGCGGGTTCAAGATAGTCGAGTTCTACAACAGCCGCCATCCCGATCGGCGCATACCGCCCATGGAGCCGGGCGAGACCCCTTTCCCCGGTTTCGAAGAGGACTTTCTGTTCGAGAAAGTCATGAACTGAGCCTGCGTGAGGGGCGACACGCGCGGCTCCCTGCCAATAAGACAATCCAATCTTTCTCTAGGCAATTGAAAGATTTACGTTCCGTCGCCCCCTTCGCCTACCAGTCGGACGACGGAACCCGGTCATCGCGATGGGCCTCGCCCCAAAGACAGAGCTCATCAAGCACTGGCATGAGCGACAAGCCGCGCTCGGTCAAGCTGTACTCCACCTTCGGTGGTACCTGGGGGTACTCAACGCGCTTGACAAGACCATCGGCGACCAGACCTCTCAGCGCAGAGGTGAGCGACTTGTAAGTAGCAGGCGCAAGCTTGCGTTTGAGCTCGTTGTAGCGCGTCGTGCCGTCCGGGTACAGGCAGAACAGAACTGGCAGCTTGTACTTGCCCTCTATCAGGGAGAACGCGTACGCAAAGCCAGTGTTCTCGATGCCGTTGCGCGCGAACACAACCCCCTCTTTTGCCCCTGCCATGGATCCTTCCTTTACACTCTACAAGAAGGAAAGAAAACGAAGAACAAAGGCTATGGGGTAACAATTACTGTTGTGAAAAATAGCTAAATTTGGGAATAGTATTCCCAAATTTGACATAACATATAACGAACTGCGATAAAGACCTTCCAAGACGGGAAGCTATACTGATGTACATCAAACGCGAAATTGAATCCTCTATAGATCGCTTGCTACGGCAGGGCAAGGTCGTTCTTGTGACTGGCGCAAGGCAAGTTGGAAAGACCACCGTCCTCAGGGAGCACCTAGGCAGCTCCTTTGGCTACGTATCCATGGAAAACCCGCGCGATTACCTGCTCGCCAAGCAGGACGCTGCGCTCTTTTTCGAATCAAAATCCCTGCCGCTGATCATTGACGAGGTTCAAAGGGTCCCCGAGCTGTTTTCGCCTCTTAAGTGGATTGTTGACCAATCGACTAAAAAGGGACAAGTCGTACTTACGGGTTCCCAAACATATCAGCTCATGAAGGGTGTCGGTGAGTCATTAGCTGGCAGAATTAGGATTCTCGAAATGTCGGGGTTAAGTGTGAGGGAGCTTATGGGCAATGTGGGG
The DNA here is from genome assembly GCF_009875845.1 of Collinsella sp. BIOML-A6. Classification (NCBI taxonomy): domain Bacteria; kingdom Bacillati; phylum Actinomycetota; class Coriobacteriia; order Coriobacteriales; family Coriobacteriaceae; genus Collinsella; species Collinsella sp. BIOML-A6. Next base: position 12,867 of record NZ_WWSL01000028.1, on the reverse strand, counting down.
ACGGCGCACCCCTATGTTCCCGCTCCGGTCGCAGTGGCGCAGAAAGCTCCCATTAAAAACATCTGGGAAATTATTCATCGCGGTTCGATGCCGGAGCTGCAGGACAGCACTATTGACTGGGATTCATTTTATTCAGACTACGTTTCCGCTTACCTAGAGCGCGATGTGCGGGACCTTATTAATGTTAAGAACGAGGCAAAGTTCTACAGCTTCATGGTTGCATGTGCGGCTAGGTCTGGCCAGCTCTTCAACGCCTCGGACATCGGCAACGCCATTGACGTTGATCATAAGACGGTGAAGGCCTGGCTATCCGTTCTGCAGGCATCAAATATCGTTCGCATTATCGAGCCCTTTTGGCCAAACATTGGCAAGAGTCTCACCAAGACGCCGAAGCTATATTTTATGGACACGGGGCTTGTTTGCCACCTGACTAGGTGGACCACGCCCGAGCAGCTGCAAGTTGGCGCTGTCGCGGGGCACGTATTTGAGACCTTCGCGGTGTCGGAGGTTCTCAAGAGTTATATGAACGCCGGCGGAAACGTACGAGATGTTTGGTTCTATCGCGACGCAAAGAAGCGCGAGATTGACCTCGTGATACAAGAAGGGCATGTTCTCCATCCCGTCGAGATCAAGACATCGTCCACAGTCAGAATTGACGCCATCAAGCACTTCGGTTGCCTCGAGGGTCTGTCGGGGTATGAAGTGGGGTTTGGACATGTCGTTTGCCAGACCCCTGAGCCATACTCCCTAACAGATAAGGTGCAGGCGATTCCTTTGTGGGCGATATAGCAAACACGGATAGAGCCCAAGGAGCAGAAACGGCATTCGCACTCCTAACCAAATGCGGCTCCGCGCCAAAGCCCCCTCAACATCAAACGTCGCTATCGAGCGTGAGCGTTTTCGTAGGCCTTTTTGACCTCTTCCGGCAAGCCGTCGGGAATCATGGCCTTCAGCTCAGCCTCGTTATCGCCTTGATTCAGCTGCTCGTAATACCAGCATTTGAACTTCAGCATGTCCAGCGCGCGGTTCATCTTCGCGATCTCCGACTCCATGTGGGCCTTCCAGTCCTCGAACATGGCCTTGCGCTGGGGGTATGTTGATGGGCCCTCCGCGCACCATTCCATGAACAGCCGGATGTCCTTGATCTCCATCCCCGCCTTCTTCAGGCATTCGATAACCCGAAGTGCCTCAAGTTCCGTGTCGCCGAATTGGCGAATGCCGGACGTCCGCTCCAATCCAGGGAACAATCCCTGCTTGTCGTAATATCGCAGCGTTGAAGTTGGCAAACCGAACATCTCCGACACCTGGCCGATTGTGTACATGGCTCCTCCGGATAAATCTCGAGTTCATCCCTTGACCTAAAGTCAGGTTTAGGTATTACCTTCATTCTCGTCAATTACGCAGGGAGTGCAAGGGGTGTTTCGTAATGCGGAAACTGATTTGCGTTCAGAACCATCGACGGGAGATAGTTGGTTATGGCAATTAAGCAGACGGCTGGCAGAGATGCCCTGGGGGAGTTTGCTCCCAAATTCGCACAGCTCAACGACGACGTGCTGTTCGGCGAGGTGTGGAGCCGGGAGGGCGAGCTCTCCTTGCGCGACCGCAGCGTGGTGACGGCGGTGGCCCTGATGTCGCAGGGGCTGACGGACTCTTCGTTCAAATATCACCTGACGTCCGCGAAGAACAACGGCGTGACCAGGGCGGAGATAGCGGAGATCCTTACGCATGCGGCGTTTTACGCGGGCTGGCCCAAGGCGTGGGCTGCCTTCCGCATGGCGAAGGAGGTCTGGGCGGACGACGATGCCGCCGACGCAAAGGCTCAGCACCAAAACGAGACGGTTTTCCCCATCGGTGCCTCCAACGACGCCTTCGCGAAGTTCTTTATCGGTCAAAGCTACCTCGCACCCCTTTCCACCGAGCAGGTCGGCGTCTACAACGTGACGTTCGAGCCCGGCTGCCGCAACAACTGGCATGTCCATCACGCCAAAGGCGGCGGTGGGCAGATCCTCGTCTGCGTGGCCGGTCGAGGGTTCTACCAGGAATGGGGGAAGCCGGCACAGGAGCTGCGCCCCGGTGACGTGGTCAACATCGCCCCGGGGGTGAAGCATTGGCACGGAGCCGCGCCCGATAGCTGGTTTTCCCATCTGGCGCTGGAGGTTCCGGGCGAGGATGCCTCCAACGAGTGGCTGGAGCCTGTGGGTGATGAGGAATACCTTAAAGCGACTAGCAGGCAGGCTTAAGCATGGAGCAGTTGAATCTGACGCAAGAATGGGACAAGGTGTTCCCCAAAAGCGACAAGGTCGAGCACAGCAAGGTGGCCTTCTACAACCGATGCTGGCGGGCGGCGTGGTCGATCAGCTGCCCGATGACGCGCCGCAGTTTGTGGCGGACTATTACGCCTACTACAAGACCCCGCGAGGCTACCATCCCCGCAGCCTGGGCTCCAATGGCGGTTGGAATGTGACATCTTCGCTGTCTTTTTTGAATATGCCGATCTTGCAGTACGCCGGCGAGATCCGCTCTGCCATGCTGCTGGTGCATGGCGAGAAGGCGCACTCCCGCTATTTCAGCGAAACCGCGTACAACAAGCTGACTGGGGACAACAAGGAATTGCTCATTATCCCTGGTGCCAGCCACACCGACCTTTACGATCAGATGGACATCATTCCGTTTGAAAAGCTGAAGGCGTTCTTTGGGGAGCATCTCAAATAAGGCGTGCCTTGATTTAATGCCAAGTCTCCAGCGACGATCCTTCTTAAGAGTGGGAGTAGCTGAAACGAGGCGATTGATTAACTCCATTCGTTTTGGTTACAAAAAAACATGCTGCACGCCTGCGGCATGAAGGAGGGGGATTCTTATGAAAATCGTTGTGTTGAGCGGCAGTCCGCGTAAGGGCGCCAATACCGACACCATGGTCGAGGCGTTTGCCGAGACCGCGGGTGAGGGCGGCAATACGGTTGAGGTCATCCGCGTTGCCGGCAAAAAGATCGCTGGTTGTCTGGGATGCCAGTACTGCTTTACCCATGAGGGCACCTGTGTGCAGAAGGATGACATGGACGACGTGATCGAGTCGCTGAAAGGCGCCGATATGGTTGTCTTCGCTTCGCCTATCTACTGGTTTGATATCACCGCGCAGGAAAAGGCCGCCATCGACCGTCTGTACGCCTTCGGTGCTACGGGCTTCCCGTTCACCAAGACGGCCCTTTTGCTCGATAGCCACAGCGAGGGCGTCTATGATGCGGCGATCGCTATGTACAAGTCAGCCTGCGCGTACTGCAAGTGGGAGGACCAGGGCATTGTCACCATTAGCGGCATGACCGAGCGCGACAGCATGGCATCCTCGCCCAAGTTGAAAGAGGTGTGCGAGCTCGCTCGCAAGCTGGCCTAAGGACAAGAAGAGCGCATGGCAATCAGCGCTAGCGGAAATGCGTGCTGCCCTTACCAAGAGGAATGCTGATTGCCATGCAATGATGCTCCAGCGGACAATTCCGGTGTGCTAAAACGCCTTCTCATTCAAGAATTCCCTGAACGCGGGGATGTCGAAGCCGACGAGGCCACGTCCACGTTCCCCGATAACGCCGTCCTCGAGGAGGCGGCGCTTGTACTGGCTTGCGTAGTTGCTTGCGACGCCCATACGCTTGGCTATCTCCGAGACCCTGCTGGGTCCAGAATCAGGCAACATCGCGAGCAGAAACTCAATGTCTTTATCGGAAAGCTCTCGATAGGTCGTTTCGAGAATGCGATCGCGCAACTCCATGCGTGCGAGCAGGGAACCCTGCTGGACATCGGATGTGCTGATTTGGGGCGAGTTCTCCGAAACATCCCACGTGCGATATCCGACGAGCTGCATCATGTAGGGGAATCCGTCGACGGCCTTCACAGCATCCTCGAGCGCTTCTGGCGTGATTGAGCGTCCTCCAGCCTCAATGGTTTTGCGGAAGGCATTTGCAATCTCAACATCAGTGATTCGTCCCAGCTGATGATACTGGGAGCGCCTGAGGAACGAAACAGAATCGTTGCGCAGCAGCGCCGATACTTTGTAGGGTAGCCCCGCCATGAGAAGGGCTACCTTTTTGCCCTCTCGTACAAAATGTTGGTAGACAGAGGCAAATTGGAGCATTTCATCAAGATCGACCGTGACTTCATCGATAGTGATGAGAAGCCCGATGTCATGCTTCTCGAGCTGCCTGAAAATGCTGTTCATACGTGTGCGCCAGTTGCCCTGGGCCTCTAGAGCATATGTCCAATCGATGCCCACTGGACCAATTTGAACGCCGTTTATGCGCGCATGAGGCTGCGAGAGGTAGCTATCTGCGGCTTCTTTGGTTCGCTCGATAATATCTTCGAGCATGCCTGGCATGGCGGAGACATTTGCTGCGATCCAGTCGTGTTCAAGCGCCGTTTCTGAAAGGAGCGAGAGAAGCGCCGTCTTGCCCGTTCCCCTTGCGCCAGTAAAAATAGTCGACAGGTTGGGATCTCCCGGGCCATTGATAAAGCCACGGTTGATGTCACGCAGGATATGCTCGCGACCCGCTAGAAAGGGAGGGACGCTTCCGAACGTCGGGGTAAAGGGGTTCTTGCTGTACTCCATGGTAGCTCCTTTGCAAGTTTTGCTAATTTTTGCAACTTTTGCTAGCTTTTGCAAGTTCTGCTAATGGCTTAACATGCCTTGTGCCGTGGGATTGGAGGAGTGAAAAACGGGGAGTTCTATTATTCCGACTACGTTGCAACGAGTGGGGCCCGGAGCGCAATGTTGCTGCGCTCCGGGCCCCACTGCTTTGTACAACCATGACGGTTTGGCCACCGTTGTTTTAGTCAAACAGGCTCGGCATGTCGTTTTCCTTCATGAGGGATCCGGCGGAGGGTAGGCTCTGCGCGGTGAACTTCTCGGCCGAGACGCCGGCGCCAAGAATCTCCTCGGTCGTGCCGACGGTGGTGACCGAGCGGCCCTTCTTGGCGGTAAAGGCCTGGACGCCCTGCGTGTTGGTAGTCGTCTTGGTCTTGAGCAGCGACGTGTTGAAGTTCATCAGGCGGTAGTCGCTCGAGACCAGCGCGAGGTCGCGGTCTTCCTTGAGCACCTGTGCATACAGCAGCTTGCTGCCGCCGTAGATGGCGTTCTTAAGGCGCTTGCGGTTGGTCTTGGTAGCGTATCCGGAAAGTGCGACACGCACCACACGGCCGTTCTCAAAGACAAACAGCACGTCGGCCGTGTAGTCCTCGGGGTCGATGACCCAGATCACGCTCTCGTCGGGTTCCATCTCAAGGTCGGTGGGCAGGTACGAGCCCAGCTGTGCCGACTTGGTGTCCTCAAACGCCGCAACCTTGCACTTGTACACCTGGCTCTTGTTGGTAAAGACCAGCAGCTCGTGGGTGTTGGAGGACGGAAACTCGATAAAGGGTTTATCGCCGTCCTTGTACTTGAGCGTCGCAGCTTTCTTGAGCACACGGTCCGTCATCTTTTTCAGATAGCCCTCGCGCGAGAGCATGATGGTAACCGGATACTCCTCGACCTCGGGCTCCAGGCTTACCTCGATGACTTCGTGGGGCTCGATCCTGCCCGTGCGACGCGGCATCACATATTTCTTGTTGACCGCGGCCAGCTCGTCGCCGATGACCTTCTTGATGTTGTCTTCGCTCGAGAGAATCTCCTCAAGTTCGGCAATCTCACCCTCGAGCTTGGCGATGTCCTTGGTGCGGTTGAGGATGTACTCCTCGTTGATGTTGCGGAGCTTAAGTTCGGCAACAAACTCGGCCTGGGTCTCGTCGATGTCGAAACCCTTCATAAGGTTGGGCACGACCTCGGCCTCGAGCTTGGTGCCGCGGATGATAGCGATGGCCTTGTCGATGTCGAGCAAGATCGCCTCGAGGCCATGCAGCAGGTGCAGGCGCTCGGACTTTTTGCCCAAGTCAAAGTTAATGCGGCGACGCGTGGACTCAATGCGCCACTTGACCCACTCGTGCAGAATCTGGCGCACGCCCATAACACGGGGATAGCCGTCGACGAGCACGTTGAAGTTGCACGAGAACGAATCCTGCAGCGTAGTCGATCGATAGAGTTTGGCCATGAGCTTGTCGGGGTCGACACCGCGCTTAAGGTCGATGGCGATGCGCAGGCCCGAGAGGTCGGTCTCGTCGCGGATGTCAGCGATCTCCTTGACCTTGCCCTCCTTGGAGAGCTTGACGATGCGCTCGATGATGACATCGGTCTTGGTGGTGTAGGGGATCTCGTACACCTCGATGATGCGCTCTTCGGGAATCCAGCGCCAGCGGGAGCGGATCTGGAAGCTGCCCAGGCCGGTCTCGACGATCTTCTCCATCTCCTCGCGGCGGTAGATAATCTCGCCGCCGGTCGAGAAGTCGGGCATGGGCATGTACTCGAGCAGGTCGCAGTCGGGATCTTTGAGGTAGTGCATCGTGGCGGTGCAGACCTCATTGAGGTTAAAGCCGCAGATATCGGACGCCATGGCGACGCCGATGCCCTTGTTGGCCGAGACAAGGATGTTGGGGAACGTGGTGGGCAGCAGACGCGGTTCCTTCATGGCGCCGTCGTAGCTGTCGACGAAGTCGACCGGGTCCTTGTCGATATCCTTGAAGATCTCGGCGCTGATGGGGGAGAGCTTGGCCTCGGTGTAACGCGAAGCGGCGTAGCTCAGGTCGCCCGAATAGTACTTACCAAAGTTGCCCTTCGACTCCACGAAGGGGGCGAGCAGCGCCTCGTTGCCGGTGGCCAGGCGCACCATCGTCTCGTAGATCGCGGCATCGCCGTGCGGGTTGAGCTTCATGGTCTGGCCCACGATGTTGGCGCTCTTCTGGCGCTCGCCCTTGAGCAGACCCATCTTGTACATGGTGTAGAGCAGCTTGCGGTGCGAGGGCTTAAAGCCGTCGATCTCGGGGAATGCACGCGAGACGTTGACGCTCATGGCGTAGGGCATGTAGTTGACCTCGAGCGTCTGCGTAATCGGCTGGTCGGTGACCTCGGAGTGCAGGCCGATGACGTTTTCGGCGTTGACCTGCTTTTTCTTGGGCTGGTTCTTCGTCTTCTTCTTTGCCACGATATCCTCTTGAACTTCTTATGGGCCGTCGTTGTCGATTTGCTGCTATTGCAGGTCCAGCTGGTCCAGGTATTCCTTGCCGTGCTCGGAGATATGGCGCTTGCGGCCCGCCTCGTCGTTGCCCAGCAGAAGGTTGAACATGGTCTCCATCTTGGTGACGTCCTCGGGCTCCACCTTGATCAGGCGACGCGTCTCGGGGTTCATGGTGGTGAGCCACATCATGTCCGGGTCGTTCTCACCAAGACCCTTGGAGCGGTTGATGGAGCACTTCTGGTCGCCGATCTCCTTGAGGATGCCGTTCTTCTCGAGATCGGTGTAGGCAAAGTAGGTCTTCTCTTTGCAGTTGATCTCGTAGAGCGGCGACTCGGCGATATACACGTAACCCTTGTCGATAAGTGTAGGCACCAGGCGGTAGAGCATGGTGAGCACGAGCGTGCGGATGTGATAACCGTCGACGTCGGCGTCCGTACAGATAATGACCTTGTTCCAGTTGAGGTTGTCTAGGTCAAAGGCGCCAAGGTTCTTGATGCGCTTGTCCTTGATCTCCACGCCGCAGCCCAGCACGCGCATGAGGTCCATGATGATGTCGGACTTAAAGATGCGCGGGTAGTCCTCCTTTAGGCAGTTGAGGATTTTGCCGCGGACGGGCATAACACCCTGAAACTCGGCATCGCGCGAGGTGCGAATGGCGCCTGCTGCCGAGTCGCCCTCTACGATGTAGATCTCGCGGCGGCTCTTGTCCTTGGAGCGGCAGTCGATGAACTTTTGCACGCGGTTGGCCATGTCGGTCTTCTGCTGCAGGTTGGTCTTGATGCTCTGGCGCGTCTTCTCGGCGTTCTCGCGCGAGCGCTTGTTGATGAGCACCTGCTCCACGATCTTGTTGGCGGCGTCTTTGTTCTCGATCAAGTAGGTCGAGAGGCGCTCCTTAAAGAAGGCCGTCATGGCCTGCTGGATAAAGCGGTTATTGATGGCCTTCTTGGTCTGGTTTTCGTAGGACGTCTGAGTGGAGAAGCAGTTGGTCACCAGTACCAGACAGTCCTGGACGTCTTGCCACTTAATGCCGCTCTCATTTTTGTTGTATTTGCCCTGTTGTTTAATGTAGGCATCGATGGCGCTGGTCAGAGCGCTGCGGGCCGCCTTCTCGGGTGAGCCGCCGTTCTCGAGCCACGATGAGTTGTGGTAGTACTCCTGCATCATGAAGGTGCGCGAGAAGCACATGCATGCGGTGATTTTTACATTGTAGTCGGGCAGGTCCTCGCGGTCGCGACCTCGGCGGTCGGCCTCGATAAAGAAAGGCTCGGTGAGGTAGTCGGTACCGACCTTCTCGAGCACGTAGTCCTCGATGCCCTTGGGATAGCAAAAATCCTCTTCGGAAAACTCGCCGTCGTCGCCCTCTATGCGCAGACGGAAGGTCACGTTGGCGTTGACCACGGCCTGACGGCGCATGGTCTCGCGATACCAATCGTGGGGGATGCTGATCGAGGTAAAGACCTCAAGGTCGGGGCGCCACTTGATGGTGGTGCCAGTACGGTCCTCGTCGCTGGGCTCAATCTCGAGCGCCTTCTTTTTGGCGCCGACGACCTTGCCCTTCTTAAAGTGTAAGGAGTACTTGTTACCGTCACGCCAGACGGTGACGTCCATGTATTCGGAGGCGTACTGGGTCGCGCAGGAGCCCAGGCCGTTGGTGCCGAGCGAGAAGTCGTAGTCGCCACCCTGGTTGTTGTTGTATTTGCCGCCGGCGTAGAGCTCGCAAAAGACGAGTTCCCAGTTAAAGCGCTTCTCGGAGGGGTTCCAATCGAGTGGGCAGCCGCGGCCGTTATCCTCTACCTGGATAGAGCCATCGCGAAAGGCGGTAAGGGTGATGAGCTTGCCGTAGCCCTGGCGCGCCTCGTCAACGGCGTTGGACAGGATCTCGAAGGCGGCGTGCGCGCAACCATCGAGGCCGTCCGAGCCAAAGATGACGGCGGGGCGCAGGCGTACGCGCTCCTCGTCCTTGAGTTGGCGGATACTGTCGTTACCATAGTTTGCGGTGTTTTTTGCCATACTCGCTCTCTCGGTGCTCCTTTGCTGCGTTTTAGTCATATAGATAGTCAAGGTAGCATAGCCCAGCCCTTGGGCGATTCCACCCAACACGAAATCCATCGAACGCGCGTTCGAAGATTAAGCTGAGGCATTGGGCTATAACGCGGCATTGTTGAACAGATTTAGATACAGATGAGTTTTATTTAATAGCGGCGCAGATGCACTAAACAAAATCGAACGATTATGGGTGACACGATTTCAGCCAACTGCTGCACTGAGAATCATGTTTACTCAAACATCTGCGACAGGTCGATGAAGATGGTTCGGTCGCTCTTGTCGGCTTCAAAACCGGAGCGTGAGAAGAACCCGTAGCGGTGGCACTTGAGTCCCGTTGCCTCGACTTGGGCGATTTCCTCGTCAACCATCTTTTGAGTGATGGGAGATTTGCGGAACTTGGCTTCGTAGAATGTGTAACCGTCGGGGTCTTGCGTTACCACATCGAATTCGCCACTCGTTTTGTTTACGGGGCCGTCGTACCAGTACTTGCCTATGGCGTCGAAGGCTGGCTCGACCATGCCGGATCTGTTTTGTCGTACGAGGTACTGACGGCAGACCTCCTCGAACATATGAGGAACGTAGTTTTCCTCGAAGTCTTGGGCGACATGGCGATCATAGAAGACTTCTGGGTCGAGCAGCTGACGCGCGGAGGCATTTCGAAAGATGTAGCGATAGTAAAAGAGCGAAAGCGGGTCCACCACAAAGTAGCCGGACTTGCGCTTGTTTGTAGGGTCGTTGATGGGCGCGCGTTTTTGGACGATTTCGAGCGATATGAGCTTGGCTAAGACGTCCGCCATGGCAGGACCGCTCGAGACATGCGACTGTGCCAGCACGTCTCCCCAACGGGAGTAGCCTTGCGCGAGGGCTCCGAAAACTTCGTTGGCGTTGGTCATCTTAGAGATTTCGGCGTTGAGATAGGACGGAACTTCGCTCTCTAAGCGGGCTCCGGGTTCTGTGACGAGCTCGATGATGTTGTCGCGCACGCTTTGGGATTGATCGATGAGGCGATTGAAAAAGGGAATGCCGCCAAAGACACTGTAGAGCCGTACCTTGTCCTCGGGTGAGAATGCGGGATAGAACTTCGCAGCGTCAAAGTAATCCATGGGCTTAAGCTCGAGCGTGAGGTCGATACGCCCGTAGAGGGGGCTTTCATGCTCGATAAGGGATTTCATGATCTCAACGTAGGAGCCGCACAGAACGATGCTTAAACGTGAGTCTTCTCTATGAGCGTCAATTGAGGTCTGAAGGATGCTGTCTAGGCCTTTAACCGCATCTCTTAGGTAGGGGTATTCATCGAGAATGAGTACGAAGTTCTTGTCCTTGGCCTGGGCAAACAGAAATTCGATGAGTTCGCGGATGCCCGTGAAAGCGAGCGGCGGAAACCCCAGCGCTTCAGCGGCAAGGGCGGAAAGGCTATCAAGGTTGTCCGCCTCGGAGGTTTGGCGGCACTCGTAGTAGACCGTTGTGGTGTCTGACAAATCGATTAGCGCCTGCTTGATGAGTTCGCTTTTGCCGACGCGACGCCTGCCGTAAACGAGAACATTGCGCTGCTCGGGCGCCTTGAGCGTTTTCTTAATACGGGCGAGTTCATGCTCCCTGCCAATGGATTCCATTTACTCGGTTCCTTCCGACTCGGTTTTGTCCGAGTAAGATTGAAAATCGAATCGAAATCACTATGCCGTATGGCGATGGCGGACATTGTTTTCATAATAACGGGTATAGTTGACATTATCCGATAAATGCAATATATTTCTGTCATATTGCAACGGATATCTGTCCGATATCACGAAAGGAACTTTATGCCGGGCAAAAAGAACCTACGCATGAAGGCGGCGCGCGCGGCGGCTGGCCTTTCGCAAGCTGACTTAGCCCAGGCCGTGGGCGTTACGCGTCAAACCATCGGCCTGATCGAGGCCGGTGGCTACAATCCCACGCTCAACCTGTGCGTGGCAATCTGCAAAGCGCTGCGCGTTACGTTGAACGACTTGTTTTGGGACGACGAGATTAAAGCCGACCCTAACGCTCTTTAGGAGGCCACTATGAAATTTGAAGATCTAAAAATCGTGCAAAAGTGGCGTGAGTATGCAGGCCCAAAGGATGAGCGCTTGGAAGCAGAGAACGCGAAGATCTACAAGATTGGCTTCGTGCTGCTTTCGTTTGGCATGCTGATGATTCTTTTCTATCAGACTATAGCTCGACAGGTTGCGTGGGTTCACAGCAACGCCACCGAAATGCCGCACCTCTTTGTAACACCGGTTGAGGCTGCCATGTATGCGTGGCTCGTTATCGTGATGCTGATTTGTGCGGTGCTGCAAACGCGAAAGGGCTATGTCGATACCAACCGTTTTGGGCAAACCGAGCATCTTCCTGTTGGATACTTCCTGCTCGTCTGCGGTATCAGCGGGGTCACGAGCGCACTTGTCATTGCGGTGATGCGCTGTGTTGCAGAGGCACAGATTGTGCCGCTCGAAAGTGTCTTTTGGGTGGCGAACTTGGCTGCGGGCGCGTACTTTGGCCTGGTAGTCGCCGTTGTCACATTTGCCACCCTGTGCGCAGCGTACTTCTCGGCGAAAAGGCGCCGTGCCAAGATTGAGGCAGACCTCGACTCTGCTGGCGACATCTAATAACGTCGCTTGCTACCACAGTTCCTCCTTAAACAGTGCGTTTAGCTGGCCGATAACGCGTTCATCTTCTGTATCGATGAGGGTCAGCGCAAGAGACACGTCGTCAATTTCGCCCCTTCCGGCGACGAGTGGATCGTATGTCCAGATTTGGAGCCGAATCGTCTCTTCATTCGGTAACTCTCCTAGCTGGATCTCTTCAAACTTATTCGCCTTAAAGGTCTTTTTTAATAATGCACGACATTCAATTATGGGAGGAGTAAGCAAGCTGCGTTCGGAAAGGGCGCTTTCTCCTGCAAGCGGGAGAAAGTCTGTGTCTTTACTTCTTCTCGTATACGTGACACGCGCCACGGGGTTTTGCAGGCAGTCTTTTGCCCTTTTTATCAGTTGCTTTTGGGAGCCATTGCACTTGATGATTACCTGGCGCGCCTGCTTGCATTTGTTGATAAGGCCTCTGCGGGAAAGATCGTCGAGAGCCCGTGAAACGCTGGACGACGGCATGCCTGTCATTTCCCTCAGCTTCTCGGATGTCCGGAGGTCGGGGTTTGCCATCAAGGCGACCAGGGCAGCTTGGGTGCTGGGAGCCATCACTTTGGAAAGGGGGGATAAATCTCGTCTGGCGTTTGCAATAAAACCCAGCATGGGGAGAAATGCCTGTCTGCCTGGGACGACGAATGGAATCCCCCGCGATACGAGGGCCTTGCGCTGTCTCGCATCAATCTGCGCAACGAGCACAACTGGAAGGCTCGTTCTGTCCGAAATATGGACAGAGATTCTTTTGAGCTCGGGAAGGGAAGATCCCCGCTCTATCTCCGCGGCGATAAAGTCGACCCCGTTGCAGATGCACAGGTGATATCTTGCCGCTTTGGCTAGATATAGTGGGAGATGGCTGGCGCCTTCCCATTCATGGGTGGTGATTGAAAGCCCCATCTCCTCTTTTAGATAGGAGTTAAAGTTGCTCAATTTAAGTCCTTTTGTATAATCCCATCACAATTGGAATTATACATTTTACTTGGGAATATTGCTAGACAATCAAATGGTTGATTTTCAATCTCAACGCAACAGCTTGAACGGCCCCCGCGTTTCCGCAGCTAGCGCAACGCGGAACTAGCCCC
>NZ_WWSL01000027.1:0-30248 GCF_009875845.1 Collinsella sp. BIOML-A6 | reverse complement strand
GGCTTGCCCGTATCGTAGGCAATGCGCCGAATGCTCGCCATCGAAATTTATCGATGGCCTATTTCAGACTGTAATGGGCGGGCGAGGCCGTTGCCTGTCGGTTAGTGGCGACCGTGGTGGCGGAGCTTGTCAATGGTGGCGTCGGTGCCGTGGCCGCGGGCATCGGTGGCGCTGTCGCGGGCGTCGGCGGCGGTTTGGCGCTTGCGGCGGTAATCGATCATGCCTTGGATGATGGGCTTGCCAAAGCTCACGACGTCGTCGTTATAGATGGCAGTACGGGCGGCAAGCAGACAGTCGGTAACGTCCATATGGGTCTTGCCAAAGAGTTTGATGGCAAGGGCGACAACGGTGGGCTCGTCGACCATGACGTCATCGAGCAGCTTGGTCATGGCCGTCGCAATCTCCACGCGAGGGACCTTGTAGACGTCGCGCAGCGTAACGGCCACGCGCGTGATTGTCTCGGGGTAGACGCGGGCGGTGCGCGTGGCGATGACCTGGGCGGCGCGCGGTGACAGGACCTCGTCGTCGTTAAGCAGGTAGCGTAGGATGACGGTCTCATCGATGATGGTGTTACTCATGGATATCTACTTCCTCGGGGCCCAAAACCGAATCATCGCTTTCTATAGCAAGGTATTCAATCCAGGCATTGCGCTCCTCGGCGCGGCGATTGGGGTCACCATATGCTTTGAGCAATCCATAGGCGGCGGTGCCGTCCTTTGAGCGCACGGCGACCGGCTGAAAGGGGAGCTTGCGCATCAAAATGCTCTGCGCGACAAAAAGACGGACGGCCTCGGCGAGCGATGTGCCCATGGCGTCGTAGAGATGCTCGGCATGCTGCTTGTCTTCCTCGCGAATGCGCACCTGCAGGATGGCTCGTTTTTGAGTCGATGACATCACTGACCTCCCTTAGCTAGCGTGCAATATAGTCGGTCAAATGCTGCATGTGCCGACATCTGAGCATCTTATAACCATTGCTTTATTTCACTCAAGTATGTTAACGATTAACACGAATACAAGCGTAGTACATCCAAAATGAGAGCACGTAAAAATCTCTGAGGCCTACGCGTGTAATACACTCACCTTTATAGCTTATAGAGAATAATTCCAACCTGCCAAAACCCCTGCAATACACCCGTATTGCAGGGCCTATGCTCAGGTTTAGCCCCTGCAACTGCGTATATTCAACCTGTATACCGTTGGAGAAATTCTACCGAGTGCCTGTTTCGCCGCATGCATTCGATACGCCGATGCCAAGCCACGGGCGGCTTGGGGCAACGTCGACAGGATCTCTCCAGCAAGGGATTCAGGAGGGAGTGAACAACATGGGCAATAAACGAGTCGTAGCCGATTCCTCGCGCTGCATTGGGTGCCAAACCTGTATGGCAGCGTGCATCGAGGCGCACGACATTCCCGGCAATATCGCCGCACCTCGCTTGCGCGTAACGCGCACCTACGAGATCTCCGCACCGGTGGCTTGCCATCACTGCGAGGATGCCCCGTGCGCCAAGGCTTGTCCTACGGGCGCCTTGTTCTTTGATCCAAAGAACCATCGTATCGGCGTTAACGAGGACAACTGCATCGGCTGCAAGAGCTGCGTCATGGCCTGCCCCTTTGGCGCCGTGAGCGTGGCGACCACGCAGGTCCCCGTCTTGATGGGCGACGTGCGCGTGGGTTCGCAGACCAAGAGCTTCGTGCTCAAGTGCGACCTGTGCGTGGACCGTCCCGGCGGCCCGGCGTGTGCCGAGGCGTGCCCGACCAAGGGCCTCACCCTGGTAGACGAGGAGCGCCTGGTGGAGCTGATCGCCGAGCGTGCCCGCGCCACCATCGAAAACGAGGCGTAGGCGGGCGGCCATACAAGCCCCACGACTGTCAAATACGTACCGATTAATCGGTAGCAGAGAAAGGAAGGAGGGTGTCATGGAGAAGCATAAAGTGATCTGCCCGTACTGCGGCGCCGGTTGCCAGTTTAACCTCCTGGTCCAAAACGGCCAGGTCGTGGGTACCGAACCGCTCAACGGCATCACCAACCAGGGCGAGCTGTGCCTTAAGGGCATGAGCGGCTACGACTTCATCAACGACACCAAGATCTTGACTCCCCGCGTACTGCACCCGATGATCCGCCGCACCAAGGGCGCGGATCTTGAGCGCGTAAGCTGGGACGAGGCACTGGATTTCACCGCATCTAAGATGCAGGCCATAATTGACGAATATGGTCCTAACGCTGTCATGACCACCGGCTCTTCGCGAGGCGGCGGCAATGAGGCGAACTACGTCATGCAGAAGTTTACGCGTGCGTGCATCGGCACCCACAGCGTGGACAACTGCGCCCGTACTTGACACGGCCCTACTGTCCTCGGTCTGATGGACACGGTTGGTTCAGGTTGCATGTCATGCTCCATCCCCGGTATGGAGGATGCGGGCTGCATTTTCCTCTTCGGCTATAACCCTGCCGATTCGCACCCCATCGTCGCAAGGCGTATCGTGCGAGCCAAAGAAAAGGGTTGCAAGATCATCGTCGCCGACCCGCGCCATATCGAAACCGCGCGTATCGCCGATCTCTACCTTCCGATCAAGAACGGTTGCAATGTTGCGTTCCTCAACGCCTTTGCCAACTGTCTGGTCAACGATGGCCTCTACGACAAGGAATTCGTCGCCGAGCACACGAACGGCTTTGACGAGTGGTGGGAGACCATCAAGAACTACACTCCCGAATCCGTACAGGACATCACGGGTATCGAGCCCGCGATGATCCACCAAGCTGCCGAGATGTACGCCACGGCGAAGCCTTCTGCCATCATTGGCTGGGGCATGGGCGTATGCCAGCAGAAGCAGAACCTGAAGACGGTGCACACCATCGCCTCCATCGCCTGCGTTGCCGGCCAGATCGGCAAACCCAACTCCGGCCTCGCGCCCGTGCGTGGCCAGAATAACGTCCAGGGCTCCTGCGATATGGGCATGCTGCCCAACCTGTACCCTGGCTACCAGAAAGTCACCGACCCGGCTGTGCGTGCCAAGTTTGCCAAGGCTTGGGGCGTGCCCGAGGAAAAGCTCCCCTTGGAGGAGGGCTACAAGCTCACCGACCTGGGTCACCTGGTCGACGAGGGCAAGGTGCACTGCTTCTACAACTACGGCGAGGACCCGGTGCAGACCGAGCCCGATTCGGCCGGAATGCGCAAGACGCTCTCCGAGCTGGACCTGTTCATTTGCCAGGACATCTTTATGACGCAGACGACCATGCTCGCCGACGTCATCCTGCCCGCCACCTCTTGGGGCGAGCACGAGGGTGTCTTTACCGCATCCGACCGTAGCTTCCAGCACTTTGACGCGGCCGTTCCGCCCAAGGGCGAGTGCCGCCACGACTGGGAGATCTTCGCGGACCTGTCCACGCGCATGGGCTATCCCATGCACTACGACAACACCGAGCAGATCTGGAACGAGTGCATTAGCCTGTGCCCCAACTTTGTGGGCGCGACCTACGAGAAGATGGCTCCCGAGGGCGGCTACGCCCAGTGGCCGGTCAAGAGCACCGATGTGAACGACCACGGCACGGCCGACATGTTCGCTGGTGGCAAGTTCACCACCAAGGACGGCCGCGCCAACCTGATGGCGCACGATTGGGAGGCGCCCTCCGAGCTTCCCGACGATGAGTACCCGCTCATCCTGTGTACCGTCCGCGAGGTCGGCCACTACAGCTGCCGCTCGATGACCGGCAACTGCAAGACGCTGGCGCTGCTCGCCGACGAGCCCGGCTTTGTCCGCATGAATCCCTCGGACGCCCAGGCGCGCGGCATCAAGAACGGCGACATCGTCTCGATTCACAGCCGCCGTGGCCAGGTGTACAGCCGCGCCGACGTGAGCGACCGTATCAACAAGGGCACGGTCTATATGACCTACCAGTGGTGGATCGGCAAGTGCAACGAGCTGACCATGCACAAGGTCGACCCGGTCTCGCATACGCCCGAGGACAAGTTCTCCGCCTGCCAGGTCGATCCGATCGCCGACCAGGTCTGGGCCGAGGGCGAGGTCGAGCGTCAGTACACCGAGCTCAAGCAGGCTCTGGTGGACGCCGCCGCTCCCCAGGATGTTGAGCCCGGCACCGCCAAGTTCGACGACGAGACGCACGTGAACCAAATCGTGTAGTCCCGTTCTCGTTGGCTTTTTGGGCCGGGCGTCCCGTACGTTCGGGTGCCCGGCCCGTTATTTTGAAAGGAAGTGGGGATGAACCGCTTCATCGACATCAACCCGGAGAGGTGCATCGGCTGCGGAACATGCCAGTCCGCCTGTGCCGACGCCCACCGGATGCAGGGTCTTCAGGACACGCCGCGCCTGGCGCTCGTGAAGACCGGCGGTATTTCGGCCGCCCTTGCCTGCCACCATTGCGAGGGTGCCCCCTGCGCCGAGGTTTGCCCGGTGAATGCCATCGAGCACGATGGCGATCGCATCCACGTCAAGGAGCAGGAGTGCATCGGGTGCAGGCTGTGCGCCATCGCGTGCCCCTTCGGAGCTATCCATCCCGATGGCACGTCCATCGCCGGTGTCGCAGGCATGTGCGACCCGACGCCTTCGTATCCTAAGTCCCTGAGCAGCCTGCTTACGTGGGCTCCCGGCCAGTACACCTGCGCTGTGAAGTGCGACCTGTGCGCCTTCGATCCGGACGGCCCGCATTGTGTGGCGGCGTGCCCCACCAAAGCGCTGGCTGTCATGGGCGTTGCGGCCGATCGCGAGCTCGACGAGGCCAAGCGCCTGCGCTCGATCGAAAACGGTCCGGCCGTCGACGTTACCGCCGTGGCCCAGGGTCTGTCCGAGAAAGCAGAAGGGAGCGTAAACAATGGATAGCATGACGCTGTTTATCGCATCGCTTGCCGTCTCGTGCATCGGTGCGCTCGCCTCGGTTCTGCTGATCAAGGCCGATAACGCCGCCAAGACCGCCGGATGCCTTATCGGCGCCGCCGCCGCGGTGCTTTCGTTTGTGGCCGGTATCCAGGCCGTGCTGGGCGATGTCACGTCGGTCGACACCATCGTGTTCTTCCCGTTTGCCCATTTCCAGCTGCTGCTCAATCAGCTGTCCGGCCTGTTTGTGGCGCTCATCTCGGTGCTCGCGTTTGCCGGTTCGATCTACGGTCTCAACTACTTTGATGAGTACCCGGGCAAAAAGGGCCGCGCCGGCTTCTTCTTTAACACCTTCGTGGCGTCCATGATGCTCGTCATCACCGCCGACAACGTGTTTTGGTTCCTGGTTGCCTTTGAGCTCATGTCGCTGACCTCGTACTTCCTGGTCGTGATCGAGGAGAACGAGAACTCCATCCACGGCGGTTGGCTCTACTTTGTGATCGCGCACGTGGGCTTTGTTCTCATCATGGCGAGCTTCCTCACCATGACCAACTTCGCCGGTGGCTCGTTTGCCTTTGCGGATTTCCGCGCCACGCAGTTTAGCCCCGCGGTCGCATCCGTGTGCTTCGTGCTCGCCTTCTTTGGCTTTGGCGCCAAGGCCGGTATCATCCCGCTGCACGGCTGGCTGCCCAAGGCACATCCCGAGGCGCCGTCCAACGTGAGTGCCCTCATGTCCGGCGGCATGATCAAGATCGGTATCTTCGGCATCCTCAAGGTGGGCCTCGACCTGCTCTCCGCCTCGGGCGTTCAGATCTGGTGGGGCCTTATGGTCATGGTGTTCGGTGCGATCTCATCGGTTCTCGGCGTGGCCTTCGCCCTGCAGGAGCATGACATCAAGCGCCTGCTGGCCTATCACTCCGTCGAAAACATCGGCATCATTCTGCTCGGCGTCGGCGCCTCCATGGCCGCCATGGCGCTCGACTCGGTCGGCATCGCCGTCCTGGCCCTGATGGCCGCCCTCTACCACACGTTTAACCACGCGATGTTTAAGGGCGAGCTGTTCTTGGGCGCCGGTGCGCTGCTGTACTCCACGGGTACGCGCAATATGGAGAAGATGGGCGGCCTGTTCCGTCGTATGCCGGCAACGGCCATCTGCTTCCTCGTTGGCGCGCTTGCCATCTCGGCCATCCCGCCCTTCAACGGCTTTGTGTCCGAGTGGTTTACCTACCAGTCGCTGTTTAACGCCGCCATGCAGGGCGACAAGGCCGTCATGATCGTGGCCGTGTTCGCTGCCGTCGCGCTTGCCATTACCGGCGCGCTGGCCGTCACGTGCTTCGTCAAGGCCTACGGCGTCTCCTTTGCCTCCGCGCCCCGCTCCGAGGCCGCGGCCAATGCCAAGGAGGTTCCCGCCCCCATGGTGTTTGCGCAGGGCCTGCTCGCGGCCATCTGCGTCGTGCTGGGCATTGGCGCTCCCGTGATCGCGCCCGTGCTGGTCGATGTCGCCGCGTCCGTGCTGCACCCGTACGGCGGCGTGTTTGCCGCCGAGGGCATGGAGCTCATGAACCAGTACTCCGGCGCTGCCACCTCCACGCCCGCGATCGCTATTGCGCTTGTGGTGCTCGTCGGCCTTGCCTGCGGTTATCGCAAGCTCAAGACCGTCGGCAAGGTGCAGAAGTCCCAGCCGTGGGCATGCGGCTATGCTCCCAACGAGCATATGCCCGTCGTGGCCACGACCTTTGCCTCCGAGGTGTCCTGGTTTATGCAGCCGCTCTACACGCTGCGCGACCGCTGCACGGCCGTCTGCTGGTCCATCGCGCACTTCTTCCAGAAGCTCACCGGTGTGGCCGAGGCTGTGGAGCCCGTACCCGACAAGGTTCTCGTCGATGCCCCGCATAAGGGTGTCGAGAAGCTCGCCGACCTCGCGACTAAGCTCGAGGGCGGCAACTACAGCATCTATATCTGCTACATCGTCGCGGCACTCGTGGTGTTCCTCGTGCTCGCCGTGCAAATGGGTTAAGGAGGGGAGAGCATGAACAACATCGTACTTGCCGTTCTGCAGGGCGTGGTCGTTATGGCCGTCGCGCCGTTCTTCTCCGGTCTCGGCCGCGTGATCCGCGCCAAGATGCACAACCGTCGCGGCCCTAGCATCATGCAGGACTACCGCGACCTGGCCAAGCTCTTTGCGCGCCCCGAGTCCCAGTGCGAGGACGCGAGCTTTGCGCTGCGCATTATGCCGCCGCTGTTCTTCGCCGTCGCCTTTATGCTCGCGATGGGCCTGCCGCTCTTTACGGCACAAAGCCCCATCCCGGTCTTTGGTGACGCCATCACTATCATGTACAGCCTGGCGCTCGCCCGCTTCTTCTTCGCTCTCTGCGGCGTGGATTCGTCCAACGCCTACGCCGGTATCGGCGGCGTCCGCGAGCTGCTCATGAGCGTGCTCATCGAGCCGTCCATGCTGCTGGCGCTGTTTGCCGCCGCCCTGGTGTGCGGCTCCACCGACATCGCCACCATGGGTCAGCACATCATGACGGGCGCCATCGACGCGCCGGTTGCCGTGATCCTCGCCGGCATCGCCTTTGCGATCGCCTGCTACATGGAGCTCGGCAAGCTGCCGTTTGATCAGGCCGAGGCCGAGCAGGAGCTTCAGGAAGGTCCGCTCGCCGAGCTTTCCGGTCCGTCGCTTGCGATGGCCAAGCTCGCCATGTCCATGAAGCAGGTCCTGGTCGTCGCCTGGTTCTGCGCGATTTTTGTCCCCTGGGGCGAGCCCGCGACCGTGGGCGCCGCCGCCGTTCTGGGCGCAGTCATCTTCCTGGTGAAGTGCCTGATCGACTTTGTCGTATGCGGCGTGATCGAGAACTCCTGCTCGCGCTCGCGTTTTAAGGTGCTCGGTAATCAGACCTGGGCCGTCGTGGGTATCGCCGTTCTGGCGTTTGTCTTCGTGGTCGTCGGCGTGTAGGAGAAGGGAGAAACAATGTCATTTGCAGTCAGTCTGTCCCTTCTCGGCTTGGTCGCTATCGCGGCCCCGATGGTGGCCTCGGTGCTCGTCGCCCTGTTCCCCCGTCCGTACGCCAAGTGGTTCAGCGTTTTGGGTGCCGCCGTCTCGACGGTCTGCACCATCGCCCTCGCCGCGAATTTCGCTGGCGCCGGCATGCCCGACACGCAGGTCCCCCTGATCTCGTTTGGGCAGACCCTCGTCATGGGATTCACCTTTGATCGCATGAGCACGCTGCTCGCGCCCGCCTTTGTGGGTATCGGCCTGCTTGTCGTGATCTATTCGATTCCCTATATGAGCGAGAATAACCGTGAGCATCCCGACGCGCCTCGTCGTCGCTTCTACGCGTACCTCGCGACCTTCATCGGCGCCATGGCCGGCCTCGTGTACAGCTCGACCCTTTTGGGCCAGCTCGTGTTCTTTGAGATCACGGGTGCGTGCTCTTGGGGCCTCATTAGCTACTACATGACGCCTACGGCCAAGAAGGCCGGCATGAAGGCCCTGATCATTACGCATATCGGTGCGCTCGGCCTGTATCTGGGCGCCGCCATCGTGTTTGCCCACACCGGCACCTTCGCCATTACCGCGATTGCCGGCCTCGATGCCAAGCTCAAGGCCATCGTCCTTTTGCTCGTGCTGTTTGCGGCCTGGGCCAAGTCCGCACAGGTTCCCATGTACATGTGGCTGCCTTCGGCCATGGAGGCGCCGACGCCTGTTTCGGCCTACCTGCATGGCGCCTCGATGGTTAAGGTCGGCGTGTGCGTGTTCGCGCGTGCACTCGTCTCTGCCGGCGAGGTTCCCGAGATCGTGGGCTGGGTTGCCATTATCGACGCCATGGTCACCATGCTCTTTGGTTTCCTTATGTACCTGCCGCAAAAGGACATGAAACGCCTGCTGGCCTTCTCCACGATCGCCCAGCTCTCCTATGTGTTCTTTGGTCTGGGCCTTTCGGTCTTTGGTAGCCAGCTGGCCTTTGATGGCGCCGTGTGCCACATCTTTAACCACGCCTTCGCCAAGACGCTGTTCTTCCTGATCGCCGGTTCGTTCTCCTTTACGCTCGGCACGCGTATGCTGCCCAAGCTTCGCGGCATCGTAAAGAAATACCCGATCTCGGGCGTGGGCTTTGGTGTCGCCGCGCTCGCCATTGCCGGCGTGCCGCCCATGAACACGTTCTTCTCGAAGTTCCAGATTATTGCCGGCGGCTTTTCCGTGGGTGCCGGCAACGTCGCGATCCTGGTGCTCGTGTGCATCATGGTTGCCGAGACCGTCGCCACCTTCGCCTGGTTCCTCAAGTGGATGGGCTATTGCCTGCCCGGCGAGCCGAGCGACGAGGTCGCTGCGGGAGCCCCGCTTCCCCGCGCGATGGCGTTCGTGTTCATCGTGCTCATCATCATGGTTATCGTCAGCGGCCCGCTTTCGGCCAGCTGGATAGGTTAGGAGGTAGAACGACATGGGTTATTCGATCGTCAACATCCTTGGCGGCCTTCTGATCGTCACGTCCACCATGGTGGTCGTCTCAAAGAACATCAAGCACGCCATTCGCTGGTATGCGGTGCAGTCGCTGGTGCTCGTAGGTCTGCTCGCCACGCTCGGTGCCACTACCGGTGCGAAAGAGCTGCTTATGTGGGCCGGATCTGCCTTTATCACCAAGGTCGTCCTGGTCCCGTATATCCTCAACCGTGCGTACAAGAAGATGGGCGAGCCGAGCGACGCATCGCTCAAGGCCGGCCTTAAGCCCGCGTGGGCCATCTGCATCATCGCCGTGGAGGTCGCGATCTGCTTTGCCGTCGTGACGCAGATCAGCCTGCCCACGGCCGAGGTCGCAACGCCTGCGCTCGCCATTAGCTTCGCTCACTTCTTTGTGGGCCTCACCTGCATCATCTCGCAGCGCAACATCATGAAGCAGATCTTTGGATACTGCCTTATGGAAAACGGCAGCCATGTGACGCTCGCGCTTTTGGCCCCCACCGCTCCCGAGATCATCGAGATCGGTATCGCCACCGACGCCATCTTTGCCGTCATCATCATGTCCATCGTCGTGCGTCGCATTTGGGACGACTCCCACTCGCTCGATGCGCGCGACCTGTCCGAGCTGAGGGGGTAGTCCATGGAAACGTTGATTCTCGCCCTGCTCGCGACTCCTCTGGTGTTCTCGCTGGTCATGGCATTTTTGCCCAAGAACACGTCCTATAACGTGTTTGCCGGTCTCAACCTGGTCTCCGTCGCAGCCGTCCTGGTGCTGTCGATTATGACGGCCGGTGACGTCCTTATGAGCGGCGACACCGCGAGCGCTCTTGGCCTGTGGTTCCACCTCGATTCGCTGGGCGCCATCTTTGTGCTGCTCATCGGCTTTATCGGTTTTCTCACGGGGCTGTTCTCGCTGCCCTATGTAAAGGCCGATATCGAGGAGGGCTCCATGCCCGCCGAGCGCGCCAAGCAGTATTTTGCGCTGTTTAGCCTGTTTGTGTTCACCATGCTGCTCGCGTGCCTGTCCAACAACATGATCCTCACGTGGGCCGCCGTGGAGGCGACCACGCTTTCCACCGTGTTCCTCGTGGGTATCTACAAGAACAAGACGGCCCTCGAGGCCTCTTGGAAGTATGCGATGGTCTGCACCGCCGGCGTTGCCTTTGGCCTGTTCGGTACGCTGCTGATCTACGCCAACGCCGCCGACGTGATCCCCAACGCCCACGAGGCCGCATTCCTGTCGTGCGTGCTGCCGTATGCCGACCAGTTCGACCCGACGCTCATGCGTCTCGCCTTTGCGTTTGTCGTGATCGGCTTTGGCACCAAGGCCGGTCTGTTCCCCATGCACACTTGGCTGCCCGATGCCCACTCCCAGGCCCCGAGCCCCGTCTCGGCCCTGCTCTCGGGCGTGCTGCTTAAGTGCGCCATGCTTGTGATCATGCGCTTCTACGGCTTTACCATCCAGGCCGTGGGCGCCGAGTATCCGCAGCTTTTGTTGCTGATCGTCGGCACGCTGTCCATTTTGGTGGCGGCGCTTTCGATGTTTCGCCAGGACGACCTCAAGCGCCGCTTTGCATACTCGTCTGTGGAGAACGTGGGTGTTATCACCTTGTGCCTGGGTATCGGTGGCCCGCTGGGTATCGCCGCGGCCCTGCTGCACTGCGTGTGCCACGGCTTTACCAAGACGCTTGCCTTCTGCGTGTCCGGCAACATCCAGCACGCCTTTGGCACGCGTAGCCTGGCCAAGATCCAAGGCGTCGTCGAGGTTGCCCCTGCAACCGCCGCGCTCGCCATCCTGGCGCTGCTCGGTCTTGCCGCCTTCCCGCCCTTTGGTATGTTTATCTCCGAGTTCCTGACTTTTGTCGCCGGTGTTACCACCGGTCCCATGTGGCTGGTCGTCGTAGTCGCCTTCGGTCTTACCGTGGCCATCTCTGCGCTCACCCGCATCGCACTCAAGTCGGTATTCGGCCATGCGCCCCAGGGCATGGGCAAGCATGAGGCCCCGGCGCTCATGCTTATCCCCGAAATCATCCTGGCTGTCATGATCTTGTGGTTTGGCATCGCCACCCCGCTGCCTCTCGTGCACGGTGTGGAGACCGCGACCGGCATCGTGCTCGAGCAGAGCACCGAGGAACTTCACGCGACGCCGATGTACCGCGCTGTGTTCGGTACCGAGACCGCTCAGAGCGAGGTGGAGTAACGAATGATTGAAACTGAGAACAAGGTGTATGCCCGTCGCTGCGAGAGCCATGTCGAGGCCCTGCGCCGCGCCGTTCCGGGCTGCATCGAGAAGGTCGAGTGGCAGTGCGAGGACCAGCTGACGATCACCGTCAAGCAGGACAGGCTGCCCGAGGCCGTCCACTACCTGTACTACGAGCGCTACGGCTGGATTCCCGTGATCGTCGGCAACGACGAGCGCAGTCTGTGCGGCCGCTACGCCGTGTACTACGTCATCTCCATGGAGGGGGAGGATCCCGGCTGGGTGACCGTGCGCACCGAGGTCGATCCCGCCAAGATGACGTTCCCGTCCGTGACGCCGTTCGTCCCCGCCT
Organism: Collinsella sp. BIOML-A6; assembly: GCF_009875845.1. Classification (NCBI taxonomy): domain Bacteria; kingdom Bacillati; phylum Actinomycetota; class Coriobacteriia; order Coriobacteriales; family Coriobacteriaceae; genus Collinsella; species Collinsella sp. BIOML-A6. Next base: position 18,407 of record NZ_WWSL01000027.1, on the reverse strand, counting down.
GCGTGTGGGGCGAGCGCGAGCTGCGCGACATGTTCGGCCTAATCCCCGAGGGTCTGCCCGATCGTCGTCGCCTGGTGCTGCCCGACGATTGGCCCAGCGGCCTGTACCCGCTGCGCAAGGACTCCATGGACTACCGCTTCCGTCCCGCTCCCGCGAGCGACATGGAAAACTACGAGTTCTTGGCCGACACCAAGGGCAAGGAGACCACACTCGTCCCCATGGGCCCGCTGCACATCACCTCCGACGAGCCCGGCCACTTCCGCCTGTTTGTCGAGGGCGAGACGATCGTCGACGCCGACTACCGTCTGTTCTACGTGCACCGCGGTATGGAGAAGGTCGCCGAGACGCGCCTGAACTATGACGCCGTGACGTTCCTCGCCGATCGCGTCTGCGGCATCTGCGGCTGCGCCCACTCGGTGGCCTATGCCGAGGCCGTCGAGCGCGCCCAGGGCATCCATGTTCCGCCGCGCGCCCAGTACATCCGCGCCATCATGCTCGAGGTCGAGCGCCTGCACTCGCATCTGCTCAACATTGGCCTGGCGTCGCACTACACGGGCTTCGACTCCGGCTTCCAGCAGTTCTTCCGCGTCCGCGAGAAGTCCATGGACCTGGCCGAGAAGCTCTCCGGTCACCGCAAGACCTACGGCCTCAACGTGATCGGCGGGGTGCGTCGCGACATTTTGGCCGAGCAGAAGCTTTCCACGCTCACGACCCTCCACCAGCTGCGCTCCGAGGTCTCCGAACTCGTCGACGTGCTGCTCTCCACACCCAACTTTATCGAGCGTACGAGTGGCATCGGCATTTTGGACCGCAAGATTGCACGCGACTTCTCGCCGGTCGGCCCGCTTATGCGCGGTTCGGGCTATGCCCGCGACGTGCGCTTTGACCATCCCTTCGACGGCTACGCCGATCCGGATATTCAGAAGATGCACGCCGCCACGGCCGACACCTGCGATGCCTTCGGCCGCACCGCCGTTCGCATCCAGGAGGTCTACGATTCGATCGACATGATCGAGACCATGCTCGAGAACTGCCCGTCGGGTCCCATCCTCACCACGGATTGGGAGTACACCCCGCACAAGTACGCCATCGGCGCCACCGAGGCGCCGCGCGGCGAGGACGTGCACTGGGCCATGCTCGGCAATAACCAGAAGTGCTACCGCTGGCGCGCCAAGGCCGCCACGTACAGCAACTGGCCGGTCCTGCGCTACATGTTCCGCGGCAACACCGTGGGCGACGCGGCGCTGATCGTCGGCTCGCTCGACCCGTGCTACTCCTGCACCGACCGCGTGACGGTGACCGATGTCGCCGCCAAGCGCGACCACGTGCTCGACAAGGAGCAGTTCGAGAACGTCTGGCGCGACAAGTCGCCGCTTGCGGGCGAGGGCACCATGGCCGCCCCGCTCGATGAGGAGGCGCTCTAATATGCTGAAGCTTTGGAAGGTTAACGCCAAGGCCGGCGACGCGACGGTCAAGTACCCGTTTGCGCCGCTTCCCACCAACAAGGACATGCGCGGCAAGCCCGAGCACAACGCCGAGCTCTGCATCGCCTGCGGTGCCTGCGGCGTGGCGTGCCCGGCTGATGCCATCCGCATGGATACCGATCTTGCGGCCGATACCATCACCTGGTCGATCGACTACGGCCGCTGCATCTTTTGCGGCCGCTGTGAGGAAGCCTGTCCCATGGAGGCCATCAAGCTCACCGAGGAGTTTGAGCTGGCCGTCATGAGCAAGGACGACCTCACCAGCAAGAGTGTCTATACGCTCGAGCACTGCTCGCGCTGCGGCAAGCCGTTTGCTCCGCACAAGGAGATCGACTACGCCAAGCGCCTGCTGCAAAAGGCCGGCGGCATGGAGGCCATCCAGGCCGCCCGTACCGTCGGTATGTGCCAGGAGTGCAAGCGCGAGCTCGACGCCCTGCGCGCCGCGTCGGCCGTCAAGACCGGCAACGCTGCCGGCATGGTCGTCAACGAGACGCTTGCGTCCGGTGAGCCCCAGGGCCCCGGCATGGAGTATCTGGGCGGCCACGGCGTGAACCCGGAGTATATCGACCGCGAGCTCAACCCCGATGCGCCCGAGATCCCCGCCGGTCCAGCGCCGGTCGAGGGCATCATCATGGATTTTGAAACGAAGGAGGAGTAACCATGGCCGAACCCACGCTTTTGCCCGAGCGGCTTCAGTACCGCCCGACCAAGATCGAGCTCGACGAGAGCATCGAGAAGGCCAAGGCGACCCTTCTTAAGAAGATCAAGCGCTCGGTGTACGTCTACCGTGTCGACTGCGGCGGCTGCAACGGTTGCGAGATCGAGATCTTCGGTTCCATCACGCCCGTCTTCGACGTCGAGCGCTTTGGCATCAAGGTCGTGCCCTCGCCCCGTCACGCCGATGTGCTGCTGTACACCGGCGCCGTGACGCGTGCCATGCGCATGCCGGCCCTGCGCGCCTTTGAGGCCGCACCCGACCCCAAGATCGTGGTGTCCTATGGCGCGTGCGGCTGCACCGGCGGCATCTTCTACGACAACTACTGCGTCTGGGGCGGCACGGATAAGATCCTACCGGTCGATGTCTACATCCCCGGCTGCCCACCCAGCCCCGCGCAGACTATCTACGGCTTTGCCATGGCGCTCGGTCTGCTGGACCAAAAGCTCCATGCCGAGACCACGGTGGAGGCCGCCGGCGAGCAGGCCGATATCCTGCACCCCGGCGTGCCGTACAAGCTGCGTGTTGCCATCGAGCGCGAGGCTCGCGCCATGAGCGGCTACCGTTACGGCCGCGATTTGGCCAATGAGTTTATGGATACGCTCGAGGGCGCGCCCAAGGGCGATATCCGCGGTGCTATGGCGCTCCTTATCGACAAGCAAGATGATCCTCGCCGTGTTGAGGTCTACTCGGCGCTGCAGGATCTGGTGCTGGCCGGAGGTCGTTAGATGGAGCTCACGGACCGCTCTGGTTATTTTGCGGGCCCCGGCATGCTCGGCGGCTCTTTTGGCGATGCCTCGCGCGCAAGCGACGAGGCCGCCGAGGGCGTCGCCGACCCCTGCCTGGGCCACGCGCCCGACCAGGTGGTCTTCTACGAGCTCACGCGTAAGTTTGTGGAGACCGAGGAAGACGTTCCCCAGGAGGCCTGCGACGTGCTGTACTACACGCTCGCCGTGGGCCACCACACCGGCGTGCTCGATTGCTTTGAGCCGCGCCTGTCGGTGCCGGTGGATGTGTTCTATACGCTTATCGACGCGTTGCCGGAGGGGGAGGCCAAGACCAAGTTCGAGGCCATCCGCTCCTTTGGCGAGTGCCAGCTCGACAAGGCCGCGGTGCCGTCGCTGCTCAAGGCCTGCGATGCGCTGCTCGACGAGCGCGGTTTTCGCGGTTCTGCCAAGGCCGGCATCTCGGTGTTCGATGACGACTTTGGCCTGCATGCCCAGCAGGTCGCGTTCTTAATGAAGTTTTGCGATCTGGTGGAGCGCGTGCGCGATGTATCGGGTGTGTATCTGACGGGGAGGCTGCAGTAATGGGTCGCGTTGTGGATGGACGTGTGAACGGCGCCCCGTTTGCGGGTATCGTGCTCACGGCGGGAAGCGTGCTGCGCGCCGACGACGCCGCCGGCCCCGTGCTCTCCAAAAAGATGGAGGACGCGCCGCTTGCCGGTTGGTACACCATCGACGGCGGCCAAACGCCCGAGGACGACATCATCGAGATCAAGCGCGAGCGTCCGCCGCGCCTGGTGTTGGTCGATGCCGCAGACATGGCACTGCCCGTCGGCGCCATCCGCTTGCTCGACAAACGCGATGTGGCCTGCAAGTCGATGTTCACCACGCATTCGCTTCCCTTGTCGATTCTGATCGAAGAGATTGCGCAATCGTGCGAAGATATCGTCTTCATAGGGATCCAGCCGGGCGATACGGAGTTCTACAACCCCATGTCCCCGGAGGTCTTTGACGCCGTCGACGCCGTGTACGACGCCGTGGCCGCCAACGACTTTTCCCACTTTGTCCGCTTGGGGCAGGAGCTATAGCGGCGCTTGCCTCTGCTGAATAGGAAAGAAGTGATTGACATGGCAGATTCCAAGGTGGAGCACCCCGCTCCCAATTGCCTGGCGCCCGCCGCGATCGAGGCCAAGACCGAGGCCGCCGGCGTGACCAAGGCTAACCTGCCGGTCTCAAAGGCCTTTGTCTTGGCAATGTTCGCCGGCGCGTTTATTGCCTTCGGTGGCCTGTTCTTTACGGTATTTTTGAGCGACAGCGCGCTGGGCTGGGGTGCCCAGCGCGTCGTGGGCGGTCTGTGCTTTTGCCTGGGCCTGGTGCTGGTGCTGGTGTGCGGCGCCGAGCTGTTTACCGGTAATTCGCTTATGGTCTGCGCGCTCAAGAGCAAAAAGATCACGCTTGTCCAGATGCTCAAGGCTTGGGTCGTCGTGTGGGTCGGCAATTTTGTCGGTGCTCTGTTCATCGTCTTTTTGGTGTACATGGCCGGCATCTATAAGCTCAACGGCGATGCGGTCGCCAACTCCATGGTGAGTGTTGCCGCCGGCAAGGTGACGATCGACTGGGTGACGATCTTCTTCCGCGGCATCCTGTGCAACATCTTTGTGTGCCTTGCCGTGTGGATCGGTACTGCCGGCAAGACCGTGGTCGATAAGGTCGTGGGCATTCTGCTGCCCATCGCCGCCTTTGTGGCCTGCGGTTTTGAACACTGCGTTGCCAACATGTACTTTTTGCCCATGGGTGCCGTGATGCACGCGTGCGGCTATGGTGCCGAGGTCGCCGGTGCCGATGCGCTCAACGCCGCGGGCATTGCGTTTAACCTGTCCGCCGCCACGCTGGGCAACATCGTGGGCGGCGCGGTTCTGGTCGCGCTCGGCTACTGGTTTATCTTCGCTAAGAAGTCCGAGGTGTAAGGTACCGTCTGTATGACGTTGGGCCTCCCGCGGGGCGTTGCCGTGCGGGAGGCTTTTTGGGTCTAGGACTCGTTGCCGGGCTGTTGGCCCGTTGTGTTTGACTGGTGAAAGGGGTAATCGAGATGGCATCTGCTGTGGAGTGTGACGGTCGCGCCGTGGCGACCACGTGCGGGGGATGCTATGCCGATTGCGCCTTTACGGCACGCGTTGAGGACGGTCGCGTGGTGGCCGAGTTGCCGGTGCCGGGGCACCCATGCGCGGCGCGTGCCCTGTGCGCTCGCGGACGCCATCGCCTGGCCCTGCCGTTTGACGAGCGCGACCGCATCGTGCACCCCATGCGCCGCCGCCAGGATGGATCGGGGTTCGACGCGATTACCTGGGATGAGGCGTTTGCTCAGATTGCCGAGCGTCTTTTGGGGATTGTTGACGAGTGCGGGCCTCGTGCGCTGGGCATGACACTCGGCGTGCCCTCGTTCGACCGCTACTGGGCATATCGCCTTATGCATGCGCTGGGTTCGCCCAACGTGTACGGTGCCGATGGCGCCTGCGAGGTAAGCCGGCTTACCGGTTGGGAGCACAGCCTGGGCTACAGCCCCGCCTCCGACCTGTCACATACCGATTGCATCATGTATTTGGGGCGTTCCATTGTCGATTCGTCGACAATGGGGGCCGTTGATGCGCTCAACGATGCGCGCCGGCGCGGGGCGAAGATCATCGTGGTTGACCCCCGGCGCAGCGGCTCGGCCGCGCTTGCCGACCGCTGGCTGCGCGTGCGTCCCGGATGCGATCTGGCGTTGCTGCTGGGTATTGCCCATGTGCTCATTGCCGAGGGCCTGTACGATCACGAGTTTGTTGCCCGCTATACCACGGGCTTTGACGAGCTGGCGCAGGCGGCCCGTGCTTGGACGCCCGAGTGGGCCGAGTCGATGTGCGACGTGCCGGCTGCAGAGATTGTCGCCACGGCGCGCGACCTCGCTGCCGCCGCGCCTGCCGCTGTGGTGGATGCGGGCTTTCATGGTGGCATCGGTATCGCGTATGCCAATAGCACCCAGACTGCGCGCGCTATCTGCCTGGTCGATGTGCTGCTGGGCTGCATCGGACACGCGGGCGGTGCCCTCAACCCGCCCACGCCGCTCGTGCTGGGTGACCTCGATCCCGCACGCTTTGCGACGCCGCCGGTGCCGCGCGAGCCCAAGCTGGGGTCCGAGCGCTACCCGCTGGTCGATCCGGTGCGCGGCCTGTGTACGACCATCGGTCAGTCGATTCTTGCCGGCGATTTGCGTGGGCTCATCGTCTATGCCAGCAACCCCGGTGCGGGCTATGGCAATGCGCAGGCTTGGTTGGGTATTTTGCAGCAGCTCGACTTGCTCGTGACGATTGATATTCGCTGGTCCGAGACAGCGCGTGCTTCTGACTTCGTGCTGCCCGACGTGACGTATCTGGAGACCGATCGCGGTGTGGGCACGGTCGTGGGCCGCAACGACGCGCGTGTGTTCTACCGCAATGCCGTGCTGCCCGTGCAGCATGACGATACGCGTCCCGGTCGGGAGATCTTTGCCGGTCTGGCACAGGCCTGCGGCGTGGGCGAGTACTTCCGGTTTACGTCCGACGATCTGGCGGCTGCCCAGGTGGCGCCCTTTGGGATCGATCTGGACGGGCTCAAGGAGCGCGGTTGGGCCGACACGGGCGTTGCGCTGCCCTCGCGCACGGGCGAGCCGGTGATTCCCCTGAACGGCGGCAAGGTTGCGATGGCAAGCGCCGTGTGGGAGCGAGCCGGCATGGGTCGTGTGCCCGACTGGATCGCGCCCATGGTGGAACCCGGTCCGGGGATGTTTCGCCTCATTAGCGGTAACCGTCCCTTTGAGTCGCATACCTCGCGCAGGCTCGCGGCGGCCGGTGCTGCCGAGGCGGGTTCCGACTTGGACGCCGTACAGATGAATGCCGATGCTGCTGCGCGCATGGGCATCGCCAATGGCGAGGTCGTCGAGCTTGTGAGCGACATGGGCCGCGACCGCGTGCGCGTGGAGACGACGCCGTATCTACATCCGGCGTGCATCTTTACGTCGGCTGCTCCCGGTGGGCGTTCGTTTGGCAACAGCGCGGATGGCGCCCATGCGCTCGGCGTTGGCCCACTCGACCATACGCCGCTGCACTGGGATTCCATTACGGGCGCTGCGCTCACCCAGGAAAATGCCGTTCGCGTGGAAAAGATTGTCGCGCGCGGGGATAATGACGAGTAATTGACTCAGCTGATGTATTCGGCTGATCCACGTTTCTTTGAAAGGCCGCACATGAGCGATAGCCAGAACATGTCCGATGAGGTTCGCGCCCGCCTGCGCGCCATTCCTTCCGTCAACGAGCTGCTGGCCGAGTGGCCGGTGGTGAAGGCGGCGGAGGAGACCTGCGATGCGGTGGTGCATGCCGCCGTGACGGCCGAGCTCGACGAGGAGCGTGCTGCCATTCGCGCCGGTGCCGCCCCGCGCTCTAAGCGCGACCTGGCATCGGCCATTGAATTTCGCGCGCATCGTTCTGCGTTGCTGAGCCTGCGCCCAGCGGTTAATGCCACGGGTGTGGTCATCCATACCAACTTGGGTCGAGCCCCGCTCGCGGAGTCGGCCGCCAAGGCCGTGGCTGAGGTTGCGCGCGGCTACAGCACACTCGAGTACAGCGTCGACACCTGTTCGCGCGGGTCGCGCAAGGAGCACGCCGCGCAACTGATTCGCTCGCTCACCGGTGCCGAGGATGCGCTGGTCGTCAACAACAATGCCGCCGCTGTGCTGCTGGTGCTGGCGACTCATGCCGCGGGCAAGGAGGTCATCGTCAGCCGCGGCGAGCTGGTCGAGATCGGCGGCAGCTTCCGTATCCCCGACGTTATGGAGGCCTCGGGTGCCAAGCTCGTCGAGGTCGGGGCCACCAACCGCACGCATCTGGGCGACTACGAGCGCGCCATCACGCCCGATACGGCGATGATCCTCAAGGTCCATCCTTCCAACTATCGCATCGAGGGTTTTCACGAGGAGGTGGGTTCTCGGGAGCTTGCCGCTCTGGCCCACGAGCATGGCCTGCTGTTCTACGAGGACCAGGGGTCGGGCGCGCTCCTGTCCGATGACATCCTGGTGCGCGGCGGCGAGGAGCCCACGCCGGCTTCGGTCGCGGCGGGGCTCGATCTGGTGTCGTGCTCGGGCGATAAGCTGCTCGGTGCCGCACAGGCGGGCATTATCATGGGCCGTCGCGATCTGGTCCAGGCCTGCGGATCGCATCCGCTTATGCGCGCCCTGCGCCCGGGCAAGTTGGCGCTTGCGGCGCTCGAGGCCACGCTGCGTATCTACATGGACGGTGCCGACGTGGCCCATCGTGATATTCCGGTGCTCAGCATGCTTGCGCTGCCGCAGGCTCATCTTGAGCGTCGTGCCCGCAAGCTGCGCGATCGTATGGTTGTCGGGCTCGATAAGGCCGGTTGCCCGTGCGCCGTCCAGGTGGAGATCGTCGAGGAATCGTCGACCCCCGGTGGCGGCTCGCTGCCTACCGTGGAGCTGCCCACGATGTGCGTGGCCGTCTGCCCGGTCGACGGGCGCCTGTCCGTCGACGCGCTCAAGCGCTCGCTCGTCCAAGACTTCGATACGCCGGTCATCACGCGCGCCTCGCACGACCGCATTCTGTTTGATGTGCGCACGCTCGTGGGCGACCGCGATATCGAGACGGCGTCATCGACGCTCGTCGCGTGCGTCGAGAAGGCGATTGCTCGATGAGTGAGGTTCAAGCGCTGGTGGAGTGTCCCGTTATCGTTGGCACGGCGGGCCACGTTGACCACGGTAAGTCGGCACTGATTGAGGCGCTGACCGGCAAGAATCCCGACCGTCTAGAGGTTGAGCGCCGTCGCGGTATGACCGTGGAGCTGGGCTTTGGCGAGCTGGCACTGCCGAGTGGCAAGATCGTTGGCCTGGTCGACGTGCCGGGCCACGCGCATTACTTGCGCGCCATGGTGCAGGGTGCCACGGGTATCGACGTGGCCGTGCTGGTGGTTTCGGCCGTCGAGGGCGTGATGCCGCAGACCCGCGAGCACGTGCATGTGCTGGAGCTGCTGGGCGTTACGCATATGGTGATCGCACTGACGATGTGCGACCTGGCCGATAGCGAAATGATTGAGTTGGCCGAGCTCGACGTGGACGATTTTCTTTCGGATACCGTGTTTGCCGACGCGCCGATGGTGTCGGTGTCGTCCAAGACCGGCGCGGGGATCGATGACCTGCTGGCTGCGCTCGACGAGCAGGTTGCCGCTTGCTGGGATGCCTGCCGTACCCGTGCCGAGCTCACCGATGGCACACCGCGTCTACCCATCGACCGCTGCTTTACGATCAAGGGCGTCGGCACCGTCGTGACGGGGACGCTGCACGATGCGCCGGTTGCGGTGGGCGACGAGCTGATGACTTTGCCGTCGCGTACGGTCTGTCGCGTGCGCGGGATCCAAGTGCATGGCGACACGCAGCAGGCGCTGCCCGGTCAGCGTGTGGCGCTCAACCTGGTTGGCGACGGCGTCGCGGCGCTTGACCGCGGTGAGATGCTCGGCGTGACGGGCCACTTTGGCCAGACGATGCGCTTTATGATGACGTTTACGTATTTGGGTCGCGAGGGAGCCAAACCGCGCATGCTCGAGTCGGGCGCGCGCGTTCACGTGATGGCGGGCACGGCCGAGGTTGTCGGTCGCATCATGCTTTTGGAGGGCGAGGCCCCCATGGCGGTGGGTGAGACCCGTATTGTTCAGGTGCGCTTAGAAAACTCGCTGCCGTTACGTGCCGGAGACCATGCCGTGGTGCTGTCCTATTCGCCCGTGATGCTTATTGGCGGTGGGTGCGTGCTGCTTTCGCGCTGCCGTCGCTCGCGCGAGCTTTCGACGGGGGAGCGCACGCTGCTTGCAGCGCTTGAGGCCGGAGATATTGCGGGCGGTGTGGGTGCGTGGTTGGCGCTGCAGACGCTGCCAGTTGTGGTCGCCGACGTTGCCGCGGCGCTAGATCTTGTTTCCGGTGAGGCCGATGCCGCGCTGAACGAGTTGGTAGCGCGAGGTGTTGCTTGCAAGCTTGCCGGCTCGGACGGCACGCTGTATGCGAATAGCGCCATGCTCGACGCCGCGATGGATGCCCTGGCGATGACCCTGACCGCCATGCACGCGGCGGCTCCCAAGGAGACGGGCTTTACGCCTGGCGCCGTCGCCCATGCTGCGTGGCCTGCCGCTGATGAAGGCGTTGCCGCGGCTCTGATTGCCGAGGGCTGCTCGCGTGGCGTGTGCGCCGCCGAGGGCGCCGAGGTATTCGATCCGCACTCGGCCGCCGCAGCCGCTCGCGCGGTGCACGAGGCCTGCGACCGCATTGTGGCGCTGCTCGATGGGGCCGGCCTCGATGCGCCGACGCTGCCCGAGGTGGGTGAGCGACTGCAACTCGACCGCGACATCATGACGCGAGCCCTGCGCGAGCTTTCGCTCAACCGCTCCATCGTGAAGGTCGAGCGCGATGTTGCCCTGTCCGTCGCCGCGGAGACGCATGCGCGCGAGCTTGTCGCCGCCGCTATCGAGGCTGCCGGCGGCGCTGCCACCACGAGCGTGCTGCGCGAAGCGCTGGGCGTGTCGCGCAAACGGGCCATAAGCATCTTGGAACACCTGGATGCCGTGCGCTTTACGGTGCTCGACAAGGAGGCCGGCGGCCTGAGGTCCCTACGCTAGGGGCTTCCGCAAAACTGTTTGCCAGGAAACCGGGGTAGTCTTTTTGGGACGGGGCTTTTTTAGCTACCCTATGTCAAATATGTCTTAAGCTTTGAGGGCTCCGGATAGGGCAGCTAAAAAAGCCCCGTCCCAAAAAGACAAGCCTGCTCGGTTTGGTAAAATATCGCCGCACTTGGGAACGGATGGGCTCCGGTGGGCTCCGCGGTCCTCAAAACCGTTGCGAGGCGTGCAAAACGTCTTGGATGTGTTCGATTCACATACGTTCCCGCCATACGTTGCCAGCGCTTTTGTGCTCGCGGTCTTGCTGCGTGCCGCAAAGGCGCTGTTTTGTTTTTGCACGGGTTTGCCGTGTCGCTCGCTTTATCGGCGACGGTATTTGGCTTCGTGTGTCGTGTTTTGAGCATGCCGATGGGGGTGGTTTGCCGTATGACTACCGTAAGACGGGCCGATCTTTCTTGCGTCGTTCAGGCGGGCGGGATGTCCTCGCGCATGGGCCGCGACAAGGCACGGATGTTGTTTTGCGGCGAGCCCTTGATCGAGCGCGTGCTGTGTCGCCTGGCTCAGGTTGCCGGCGAGCTGGTCGTGACGACGTCGCGCCCTTGCGAACTTGCCTACCTTGAGGAACTTATGTTTGATGGCCTGCGTCCCCGCGTGGTGATGGACGTCGACGGCCCCGCCGGTGCCATGCGCGGCATCGCGAGCTCGTTGGCCGCGGCCCGGTTGCCGCTCGTGGCGATCGTCGCCTGCGATATGCCGTTTGTCTCGCCGGAACTCGTCGGCGCACTTGCCGATCGTGTCGAGGCCGAGGCGCTCGACGTGTGCGTGCCGCGCGAGGAGCGGGGGATTGAGCCGCTGTGCGCCGTCTGGCGCCGTGACGCGTGTGCGTCAGCTTCCCAAGAGCTGCTCGCCTGCGACCGCCAGCGCATTCGCTGCCTGATCGATCGCGTTCAGGCTGGTTATATGGATGAGCCGCAGATCGTTAAGGCCGCGGGCTCGACGCTCTGCTTTGAGAACGTCAACACGCCCGAGGAGTTTGCGGCGGCCGAGTTACTCGCATAGACGATTGGAGTTGCCATGTCTCACGATATTTGCCCCGACACGGGAGAGCCCTGCACTTGCGATGGGTCCGAACCCTGTACCTGCGGTTGCGGTGGCTGTGGACATACTGCGGAAGAGGAAGCGGCCGCTGCGGCGTATCGCGAGGCACACCGCGAAGGCCCGTCCGGTGATGCCCTCGACCACGAACGCAAGATCATCGTGTCGTTCGACAGCACCTTCGATGTGATGGAATGTGAGCAGTTGTGCCTTGCCGCCGGTGTGCCCGGGCGCATCATGCCATTGCCGGGCTCCATTACCGCCGGCTGTGGGCTTTGCTGGGTCATGCCGTTCTCCGGCGATGCCCTCGCCGCCTTCCGCGCTGCCACCGAAGGCCGCATAACACCCGCCGACTACCATCAGCTCGTCCTCTAGCCACTAACACCGCCACAAAGGTGCCCGTCACCAATGTGGTGGGTTTGGAACATGTGGACGAAACAGCTTCGAAACACGCGATTTGTTCGTCATGTGCTCAAAAACGCTTCTACCTGCATCGTAATCAAAACGAAACATCTGCTTGTCGGCTTATGCGAAACTTTGCTGCAACATTGCGATATTATCCATAGTCGATAAAGCTCGCGGTACCTGGGGTGCCGCGGCCGACACTTTTCGTTTCCCATCATTGGAGGAAGCATGAGCTACACGCAGAAAGTTCTCGAAGAGCTCAAGGCCCGCTATCCCGAGCAGCCTGAGTTCATCCAGGCCGCGACCGAGATTCTCGGCACCATCCAGCCGGCGCTCGACGCCCACCCTGAGTATGAGGAGGCCGCCCTGCTGGAGCGCCTCGTCGAGCCCGAGCGCATCGTCATGTTCCGTGTTCCCTGGGTTGACGACCAGGGCAAGGTTCAGGTCAACCGCGGTTACCGTGTCGAGTTCAACTCTGCCATTGGCCCCTACAAGGGCGGCCTGCGCTTTAACCCGACGGTCACCCTGGGTATGCTCAAGTTCCTGGGCCTGGAGCAGATCCTCAAGAACAGCCTGACGACCCTTCCCATGGGCGGTGGCAAGGGCGGCTCCGACTTTGACCCCAAGGGTAAGTCCAACAACGAGATCATGCACTTCTGCCAGTCCTTCATGACTGAGCTCTATCGCCACATTGGCCCCAACACCGACGTTCCCGCCGGCGACCTGGGCGTTGGCGGCCGCGAGGTTGCCTACATGTTCGGTCAGTACAAGCGCCTGACCAACGAGTGGACTGGCGTCCTTACCGGCAAGGGCCTCTCCTTTGGCGGCTCGCTCGCCCGTACCGAGGCCACCGGCTACGGTCTAGTCTACTTTGTGGACGAGTACCTCAAGAGCCGCGGCGACTCCTTCGAGGGCAAGAACGTCGTCGTTCACGGTTCCGGTAACGTCGCTATCTACGCGGTCCAGAAGGTCGCTCAGCTCGGCGGCAAGGTTCTCGCCTGCTCCGATACCCATGGCTGGGTCGAGGATCCCGATGGCATCGACTACACCGTGCTCGAGCATGTCTACAACAAGAAGCGCTCCGGCCACGACAAGGGCGTCACGCTCGCCATGTACGTTGACGAGAAGCCCAACGCCGTGTGGCACGAGGGCGATGGCCGCGGTGTGTGGCAGCTGCCCTGCGACATCGCGCTGCCCTGCGCTCGCGAGAACACACTGTTGCTCGAGGACGCCCAGGCGCTCGTCGCCAACGGCTGCAAGGTGGTCGGCGAGGGCGCGAACATGCCCACGACCATCGAGGCCACGACTTACTTCCAGGAGAACGGTGTCGCCTTTATGCCCGGTAAGGCTGCCAATGCCGGCGGTGTGCTCGTGTCCGGCCTGGAGATGAGCCAGAACGCCGAGCACCTGTCCTGGACCTTCGAGGAGGTCGACGGCAAGCTCGAGCAGCTCATGCGCGGCATGTTCCACAACGTGGACGACACCGCCAAGGAGTACGGCGAGGAGGGCAACTTTGTCATGGGCGCCAACATCGCCGGCTTCCTCAAGGTGGCCGACGCCATGCTGGCCCAGGGCATCGTGTAGCTCACACGCTTTGCAGCATGCCCCTGCCGCCCGCGCGGCGGGGATTCGGGATGGGAGGCCCTCGGGTCGCCCTTCTTTTATTCACCTCTCATGGCCCGCGGGCGACTGGCGTCAACCGTTAAGAACAGGTAATCGGTAACCGGTGGTCATGTGTCGAACGTACCATCGGCCCTATACTTATCCGAATCGTTTTGGGAACGTTCACATCTTGTGTTGGACGAGTCATCCGACGGCCTCCCCGGTCCCCGCGCGTTCGTGGGGCCGGCGCGCGGCCACCCGGGAAAAGGGGGAAGGCATGAGCGAGAAAGCGAGCAAGGGGCGCAAGCCCGTCCGACCGGGGACGCCCGTCCCGCCGGCGGGCGCCGCGACATCGCCTGCGGCCGACGAAGAGAAGCCGGTTGAGGAGCAAGGGGCCGTCGCCTCGGACGGTGCCGCCACTGGCGGCGCGTTCGGGGAGGCGGCTCCCGACTTCAACGACTACGGCGGCAAGCCCAAGAAGCGCCACCGTGTGCTCAAGGTGGCCGCGATCGTCCTCGTCGTCTGGCTCGCGTTCACGGGCGTGCGCTTCTTCATCGAGTTCGGACCCTTCCGCCAGCAGGCGGCGCAGCTCTCCATGGGCGACGCCTACTCCGACAACCTCAGCCCCGACAAGTACGACCTCCAGACGCCGCAGCGCGACCTCGAGCCCGACCACGAGTTCGACTTCGAGCTCGACGACGGCGTGGACCTGGGCCTCGAGAACATCGGCGACGAGGCTACCGGCGACTACCAGATCGCGGACGCCACCGGCTCCGCGCGCGTCTTCGCCGACGGCGCCCTCACCGAGGAGATCCCCATCCAGGTCACGCAGGTGAATGATGACGGCAAGAACGAGCTCCAGGTGGAGCCGACGTTCGTCACGTGCCGCGACAAGTCCAAGGACTTAGACGACGTGGACGGCGACGACGTCTTCCATAAGGACACCCTCAAGGGTGCCTGGGGCCGCTGGTACGGCTTCGGGGGCTACTACCTGGTGCGCTACATCGGCTCGGACGGCAAGAAGCTCGAGAAGCCCCAGGTCACCTACTTCACCGTGCAGGACGACGTGAACGCGCCCGAGAACCAGTTCGCCGCCCCGCAGAACCTGCAGTTCGCGGTCCAGGACGACGGCGGCCTCGGCATCTCCTGGGACAAGGTGGACGGTGCCAAGAAGTACAAGGTGTACATGAAGACGGTGGACCCCACGGTCTCCGACCCCTCCCAAGGCGTCGAGCTGTCGCTGCTCGCCACCACCACGGACACGAAGATCAACACGCTCGACTACGACCCCGAGTCCAAGGACTCCCAGCAGCGCGCCGCCGACGACGCTGCCAAGTGGGGCGACGCGGGCGCCTCGAACTACCACCAGAACTACCAGTTCGACGACCTCGTGATCGGCGATGACGAGGACGCCGTCTACTACAACCGCGAAAAGGTCAAGCAGGGCGCACAGGGCCTCGAGGTGGCGTACGCCCCTACGAAGGACAAGGTCAAGGCCACGTCCATCACCGTCGTGGCCGTGGGTGACGGTTCCGATGACCAGCAGTCGCCCTTCCAGTTCAAGAGCATCAACAACCTGCTGAGCCAGATCCCCGTGAAGGACGCCATCAACGTGAACAGCGACTGGGCCCAGCAGGCTCCCGACTCCCGCGCCGATCCGAAGGCGTACCTCGCCCACCGGCTCATCACGAACGTGACCATGGCGGACGGAACCGCGGCTTCGATCGTGAATGACATCGACGTCTCCAAGATGACGAGCACGGACAGCAGCATGATCGAGGGCGCGGACGAGAGCGATCCCTCCACCTGGTCCAAGCGATCCTACACGCGGCTCGAGATTCCCTACAAGGTTCGGAACACGCTCATCACCAGCACCTTCACGCTGGACGGCACGGACTGGCCGGGCGGCGCGGACGAGATCGAGAAGGCTGCCGACGAGCAGCTCACGGCCATGGCCAAGGCGAACCCCGCTGTCGGCTCGCCGCAGCGCGCGAACTTCGACAACGACGTGGACTGGGCGGCCATCCAGAAGTCGACCAAGGCCGTGTCTGAGCCGGCCGACGTTCCCTATCCCGTCTCCGGCAGCTCCGACTACGTGAAGTTCGTGGCGAGCAACATCATGGCCGGCAACATGTACCTGGACATCACCAAGTACGCCACCCAGGCGGGTGCGCCGGACATCACCGACGTGGTCGAGGAAGCCTGCGCCCAGAACCCGATGACGATGGTGTGGCCCGGCGGCATGAGCGTGAACGAGCGCACCGAGGGCGACAAGGTCACCGTGGCGCTCTACATTAACGGCCTGAACGCCGAGGGCGAGGACAACGACATCCCAGCGCTCAACAAGAAACGCGAGGAAACCTACAAGGTGATCAAGCAGATCGTGGCCGACGCCGTGCAGGACGGCATGTCCGACGCGGATAAGGTCAAGGCGCTCGACGCCGCCCTCTCGAACCGCCTGTTCTACGACTGGGACAGCTACTACCTGAACTCCGGCCAAGGGGATAAGGCTGACGTTGACCCGATGGACGTCTGGAAGCACCGCGGCTACGCCGCCTACGAGCTCCTCGACGACAACCGCGTGGTGTGCTCGGGTTACGCCGCGATCTTCAAGGCCTGCGCCGACGAGGCGGGGGTCAAGAGCCTCTACGTGACGGGTACCGTGCCACCGCAGCCGGGCTCCAACAACAACGGCCACGCCTGGAACCTCGTGAACGTCGACGGCACCTGGAAGGTCGTGGACGTGACCTGGGACGACACGGACCAGGGCGACAACCAGTCCGACGGCCAGTACCTGATGCTCGACCAGAAGGACCCGAAGCTCGACGGCCGCGTGTACGATAAAGACGCGCTGCTGGATTCCGTGGTGGAGGACTACGTGGATCCGAGCCGCCTGGCCGCGTAGCGCGCCCTCGGCCCCGTTCTTCGCCAAGTGCCGGTGCCAAGCGATCGGGTATGCCCGGCATCGCGCACCCGTGCTCCCGCACCGCCGGCGCCAGGTGAAACCGATTTGCTTGGGCCCGGCGGCGCTTCGGCGCCCCGGGCCCATCATCTGGATAAGGTATGCACCCCTTTTCCTCCTCACCTGTTCTGCTATCATATGCAGACTGTGACCATGTTGCGGGCGTGGCGGAATTGGTAGACGCGCCAGATTTACCCGACTTCCGAGAATAAAATGCAAAAGTGGTGCTAAGACACTCCGTCTTGAGTTGCCTCGAAGTCGAGCTTCGTGTTCAAAATTGCATCAACTTCGCTCTTTTTCAGGTAGTAGTTGCCCAGCGGCTGACCGCTCAGCCGCTCGAGTTCGTCGAGGAGCGAGGAAGAGCGTGACAGATTCACATACTTGCGCGGCGAGGCTTCCACTACCCTGAACCCGCGCGCAAACGCCACGATCTCTTCTGAGCTGTACCTGTTGCCGAGCACCTTCACCTGTAAAAGGCGCAGCAGTAGCACCGCGATATAGCATACGAGGAAGTGCCCCTTGATGCTGTTTGGTTTCTGCAAGTACACCGGTCGCGCGTCCAGCTGCGACTTCATCACGCGGAACGATTCCTCGATGCGCCACAGATTGTGGTACGCATCGTAGATTTCACTTGCCGGCATATTGACCTCTGAGGTCACAATCATGTTGTAGCCTGCGAGCGACCGCGCCCGCTCGATTGCCTCGCGGTTGAGCGAGCAGGCTACCTGCATGCCGTCGGGCACCTCGCCGTCGGCGTCGACTGCGGTGAAGGTCACGTATCTGGCGCTGTCGCCGTACTCGGACTTCTTCGCCGCGGCAAGGCGCAATGACCTCGCCTCCTCAATCTGCCGGTTTATCTCGGCGAGCTGCTTTTTGGCGAGCTTGGGGCTGTAGGTGGCCACGCGCTTCTCGGGCAGCGCCACCGCTCTTTTCTTGCCGTTCTCGCTGTTGACCTTGTACTCGAAGTCGCCGACGACCTTCTTGTAGCTGTAGCGCGCTTGGCCGTCGACCCCTGCGACATCGACCCAGCCCTCGTCGGAGAGGACCCATGCGAGCTCCGCTCTTGGCAATTGCTTGACGGACTTGGAGAAGATGTAGCCGTCTCCCGACAGCACGGCATCGGCGACGTTGTCCGCGCAGTTCAAGCCTTTGTCGGCCACGCGTACGACCTTGCCGGTCACGCCCGCGCGCCGTCTCATCTCGTCGATCGCCCGCTTCAAGACGGGCTTTTCGCTTTCGTTGCCGGGGTATATTCTCATACCTAAGGGCACGCAGTCAGCGTCGAGCAAGAGGCCCATGCCGACGATCGGATCGGCCCTCCTCTCCTTGGATGGCCCCTTGCGGCGAAGCTCGTCTTCGCGGTCGATCTCGAAGTAGAAGTTCGTGCAGTCGAAGTACGTACGCGAGGTTTCGCGCGGCCACACGTCGGCGACGGCATGGTTGTAGGCCTCGATGACCTTGGGATACTCGGCTCCTAGGAACCCCATGCCGTCGTAGCACCATAGCACCATTTTACAATGATAACAAGAAGAACTTTGTCAAATCCGCCCCAAAACGCAAAAAACCAGCCCAGCGGCCGGTTTCGAGGTGAAAAGGTGGTCTCTGGTTCTAAAGAGTTCTGGTGCTAAATCCTAAAGACGGGCATTGAGCCCGATACCTTGGGGTTGATTTCCGATCTCAGCCGAACACATTGAGCAAATAGGCCGTTCCCGCAGTTAGCCGAACGCCCCCGCGGCCCC
>NZ_WWSL01000026.1:0-32613 GCF_009875845.1 Collinsella sp. BIOML-A6 | reverse complement strand
CGCAACCGGTGAAACCGCCTTTGCGCGAACGGTGCGCCTGTTTAGCGAAACTGGTGAAAAATAGATTGACGCTAACACGGGCCTCACCAGGCACCTCGCGTCGCTGGGTGATGCCCGTGCGCGAGGCGCTCTCCCCGACGAGGACGCAGAGGAGGCGCCCGGGGCAGGGAAAGTGCGACGAGGCGGACGCGGAGAGGGCCGCCCGCGCGGCGATATCCGGCTCAAGGCTCGGGACCCCCAAGAGCCAGGACGGGTGGGTCGACGGGGTGCGCTGCATGCTCGCGGCGCGCTCCGGGGCGGTGAAGGCGCGGACCTCGGCGATCAACACCGCGAGGTCGCTGCTCACCACCGCGCCGGAGGGGCTCAGGTCGAGGTTCCGCGGGATGGCGGGGCCGAGGCTGATGGAGGAGCTCCCCTCCGTGCGCGCCGAGGGCGCGCTGGGCGCCGCGCTCGGAGCGCTGGCGGACCTGTGGGCGGCGGCGCGCGACGCGGCGCTCGACATGGAGCTCGCGATCGAGGCGTCCCTGGAGGAGAACTGCCCCGCGCTGCTGGCGATGTACGGGTGTGGGCCCGTGAGCGCGGCCAAGCTCGCGGTCGCGGCCGGGGACAACCCGGGCAGGCTGCGCTCCGAGGCGTCGTTCGCGGCGATATGCGGCGCCTGCCCCATCCCCGCCTCGAGCGGCAAGACCGTGAGGCACAGGCTCAACAGGGGCGGCGACCGGCAGGCGAACAGCGCGCTGCACGAGATCGCGAGGCAGAGGGTCATGCGCGACCCCGAGACCGCCGAGTACGCCGAGAGGGCCAGGGGGCGGGGAAAGAGCGACAGGGAGGTCATGAGGTGCCTCAAGCGCTACGTGGCCAGGGAGGCGTACCGGGCGCTGATGCGCCCGCACGAGATCAGGAGGCCCGAGGACGCCTCGGATCTCGTGGCGGCCAGGCGCGCGGCGAAGGTCAGCCAGGTGAGGGCGGCGTCCATACTGGGCACCAGCGAGAAGTACATCTCGATGCTGGAGAGGGGCCAAAGGGAGCTCAAGCCCATAAGGAGGGCCTACGAGGCATGGGTCGAGGCCGGACTTCCGCTCGATTGGGACAGGCAAGCCTTCGAGGCCGAGCGCAAAATGGATTCTAAAAAACACCTTGCCAAATAGGAGCGTCAGGACGCAAAGAGGCTCGCCGCACGAAGTGCGCAGCGAGCCTCTTTGCATGTCCGAGGACGTTTTGGGAGGTAGCCCAAACAGCCCCGGCGATCCTGCGGGAGTTGAGCCCCTTTAGAACTTGTCGTGGAAGGTACGCGCAATGACCTCGTCCTGCTGCTCCTTGGTGAGCGTGTGGAAGTTCACGGCATAGCCGGAAACGCGGATGGTCAGCTGCGGGTACTTCTCGGGGTGAGCCTGAGCGTCGAGCAGCGTCTCACGGTTGAAGACGTTGATGTTCAGGTGGTGGCCACCCTTCTCGGCGTAAGCGTCGAGCATGTGGACCAGGTTATCGGCCTGAGTCTCGGAAACTTCAGAAACCTTCATAATGTGTCTCCTTCGATTAATAGGCGCCGGCCGAAACCGGCGCACTAATCAGTAATCGTTATTGTTAGTATAGCACTAACAATAGTTACTCGCCCAGCTGATCAAGGTCGATATCGCCAAAGAACACCTGGTCCTCCTTGCCGAGCGCACTCGGGATGATGGAGAAGGTGTTGGAGATGCCGTCCTGAGCATCGCGGAACGGGAGCTTGGAAACCGAAGACAGCGAAGCGATGGCGCCGTGGCTATCGCGCTTGTGCATGGGGTTAGCACCCGGGGCGAACGGCTGGCCAGCCTTGCGGCCGTCGGGCGTGGAGCCGGTCTTCTTACCGTACACGACGTTGGAGGTAATGGTCAGAACCGAGGTCGTGGGCACGGAGTTGCGGTAGGTGTCGTTCATGCGGATGTACTCCATGAACTGGTGCACAACGTCGTGAGCAATCTGGTCGACGCGGTCGTCGTCGTTACCGTACTTGGGGAACTCGCCCTCGGTCTCGAAGTCGACGATGATGCCGTTCTCATCACGGACGGGGTGGACCTTGGCGTACTTGATGGCGGACAGGGAGTCAGCCACGACGGAAAGGCCAGCGATGCCCGTAGCGAACCAGCGGTGCACGTGCTTGTCGTGCAGAGCCATCTGGATGCGCTCGTAGCAATACTTGTCGTGCATGTAGTGAATGATGTTCAGCGAGTTGACGTACACGCCAGCGAGCCACTTCATCATGTCGTTGTACTTGGCCACAACGTCGTCGTAATCGAGCGTATCGCCCTCGACGGCGCGATACTTGGGGCCGACCTGCTTCTTGGAGACCTCGTCAACACCGCCGTTGAGTGCATACAGCAGGCACTTGGCCAGGTTGGCGCGAGCGCCGAAGAACTGCATCTCCTTGCCAATGCGCATGGAGGACACGCAGCAGGCAATGCCGTAGTCGTCGCCGTGATAGACGCGCATGAGGTCGTCGTTCTCGTACTGGATCGAGGAGCTGGCGACGGAAGTCTTGGCGCAGAACTTCTTGAAGTTCTCGGGCAGACGGGTCGACCACAGAACGGTCATGTTGGGCTCGGGGCTGGTACCCATGTTCTCGAGCGTGTGCAGGTAGCGGTAGCTCATCTTGGTAACGAGCGTACGGCCGTCAACACCCATGCCGCCGATGGACTCGGTGACCCACTGCGGGTCGCCGGTGAACAGGGCCTGGTACTCGGGAGTACGGGCGAACTTGACCATGCGGAGCTTCATGATGAAGTGATCCACGAACTCCTGGATCTGCTCCTCGGTGAAGGTACCGTTGGCAAGGTCGCGCTCAGCATAGATGTCGATGAACGTAGAGGTACGGCCGATGGACATAGCGGCGCCGTTCTGCTCCTTGACGGCAGCAAGGTAGGCGAAGTACATCCACTGGATGGCCTCCTGCGTGTTGGTAGCAGGGTTGGAAATGTCGAAACCATAGGTCTCGGCCATCATCTTGAGCTCGCCGAGGGCGCGGATCTGCTCCTGCAGCTCCTCACGATCGCGGATGTTGTCGGCGGTCATGACCGTCGGGGTGGAAGCCTTCTGGGCCTCCTTGTCCTTAATCAGGTAGTCGACACCGTACAGGGCGACACGACGGTAGTCACCGATGATGCGGCCGCGGCCATAGCCATCGGGCAGACCGGTGATGATGTGAGCCGAGCGGCAAGCACGCATCTCGGGGGTGTAAACATCGAAGACGCCGGCGTTGTGGGTCTTGCGCTCGAAGGTGTAGCGCTCGACAACGTTCTCGTCGACCTTGTAGCCGTGCTGGCTGGCGGCCTGGCAAGCGATGCGGATACCGCCGTTGACGTGCAGAGCGCGCTTGAGCGGCTTGTCGGTCTGGAGGCCGACGATGGTCTCCTTCTCGCGGTGGGCGTTATCGATGTAGCCAGCGGGGTGGCTCACGATACCCGTGACGGTCTTGGTGTCCATATCGAGGACACCACCCTGCTCGCGCTCCTTAAGCAGCAGGTCGAGAACCTCGCCCCACAGCTCCTTGGTACGCTCGGTCGGACCTACGAGGAACGACTCGTCGCCCTCGTAAGGGGTGTAGTTCTTCTGGATGAAGTCTCGGACGTCAACCTCTCCCGTCCAAATGCCTTCCTTGAAGCCTTCCCATGCCTCCTGCATTGTGTAACCACGCTCCTAGTTACGTGTAATGCGGCGCTCTCTCACACCGCTGCTTATTGAATTCTTGAATTTTCGGCTTGCACTACCGGCTTCTTCCGTTCTTCACCACACGTTGGTGCAGGGAAAAACGTTTGTCCACCTTGGAACTGCAACCCAAAACCCAAGATTTCACCCGTTTGAGAAGGATAACATAGCGACCCTCTCCATCTGGGCTGTTATATGTTTCTTTTTTTATATCATAAGGGCGTTTTTTACAAACCCGCAGGAAATGCGAGCGTGAACAACTACCGTTCACCGATTTGTTTAGTTTTTTCCTTGCCTTTGTACGACGTTCACTCTAGCTGTTATGCCAGCTTTAGCAGGGTAAAGTGCCTCTGAGTGGGCTTTAGGACGTGCTCAGAGATCTACCCCTAACTTTGCTGATACCGACGGTGTACGGAGGTCGCCTAAAGGTTGTTTTCTAGGCATTTCCCAAAATCTACCGTATAGGGTGCGCGTGCGGGGGTATCATCTTTCACCGAAAATAGTTTCTAGTGTTAGGGGTTTTCGGTGGAAGATACCGATTTCCGTGAACTTGGGCGTCAGCTCCTTACCGAGTTCGGCAGCATGCATCAGCGCATTTCGCGCTTTGCGGACAAAGCCCTCGGCGGCGAGATGGCCGTCATGCGCGCCCTTATGCTCGCTGGCGGTTCGCTCACGCCGAGCGAACTCGCCGATCGCGCCTGGGTCTCGAGCGCCCGCATCGCCAATATCCTACGCGCTCTCGAAGCCAAGGGCTGGGTCGAGCGCGAGCACTCAAAGACCGACCGTCGTCGCGTACACGTCACGGTGACCGACAAGGGATTCCAGGATCTCGAAATCAAACGACGGGAATTCGAGGAGCGCACCGCGGCCTTCCTCGAGCAGCTCGGCGAAACAGATACCCAAGAGATGGTGCGCCTTCTAAGACGTGCCAACGAAATTATCGACCGCAATCAAGAAAGGAGAGATGCCGAGTGAGGATTCTCAAGCTCTTTAAAAAGCACGTCCTGGCACTGTTCACAGCTATCGTACTTATCGTAATCAGCTGCAACGCCGATCTGGCACTGCCTACCTATATGAGCGACATCGTCGACGTGGGTGTGCAGCAAGGCGGCATCGCGTCGCCCGTACCCGACACCATCCGCGCCGAATCGCTCGACGACCTCGAACTCTTTATGAGCGCCAAGGACGCCAAGACGGTAGAAGCTGCGTTTGGCAAGGCAGACAAAAACGGGATTCGCACGTACAAGGGAACCGAGGATGAGCGCGCCGACGGCAGCAAGCTCGCCGATATCATGAGTCTGCCCGAGACCGTCGTCCTTTCGCTCAACCAGGGTATTGACGCCAACTCCATGGGTGACATGATGGGCACGTCCGGTGAGAAAGACAACAGCGGCGCCCAGGCCATACCCACGCCCGAGCAGATGGCGGCGATGACGCCCGAGCAACTCGCCGAGATGCAGCAGAAGGCCGCAGCCGCGCAGAGCATGCAAAAACAGATTGATGCCGACGGCGGTAAGATCACCATGAAGAGCCTGCGCTTGGGTGTCGAGGGCGGTCTGGTAGACCAAATCAAGCTCGTCGAGGGCGCCAACCAAATGGCGGACAAAATGGGCTCCATGTCGGGCTCCATCGTGACCCAGCGCGCCGTGAGCTATGTACAGGACGAGTACAAGGCACAGGGCATCGACCCCGCCGACGTGCAGAACGCCTACCTGGGCCGCATGGCGACCACGATGTTTGGGCTGTGCCTGGTGTCGCTCGTCGCCACCATCCTGACCGGTGCCGTGGCTTCGCGCACCGCCTGCTCCATCGCCCGCGACCTGCGCCGCGAGACCTTCAACAAGGTTATGCACTTCTCGCCGGCCGAGGTGGGCAAGTTTAGCCAGGCCTCGCTCATTACCCGCTGCACCAACGACATTCAGCAGATCCAGATGGCTGCAACCCTGTTTATCCGCATGTGTCTGATGGCCCCCGTCATGGGCATCGTCGCCGTCATGCGCGTCCTGGCTAACCATACCGGCCTGGAGTGGACCATCGCCGTTGCCATCATCGCGGTCTCGGCCGTCGTCGGCGTGCTCATGGGCCTCACCATGCCCAAGTTCAAAAAGATGCAGAGCTTTGTGGACCGCGTGAACCTTACCGCCCGCGAGCTGCTCGACGGCCTTATGCCCATCCGCTCGTTCAACCGCGAAGAACATGAGCTCGAGCGCTTTGACAAGGCTTCGCTCGACCTGATGACCACGCAGCTCTACACCAACCGCGCCATGAGCTTTATGATGCCGCTCATGATGCTCGTCATGAACTGCATCACCGTGCTTATCGTGTGGTTTGGCGCGCAGGGCGTGTCCGACGGCGTGATGCAGGTCGGCAACATGATGGCGTTTATCTCCTACACCATGCAGATCGTCATGGCGTTTATGATCCTCACCATGGTTTCGGTTATCCTGCCCCGTGCCGAGGTCGCAGCCGAGCGCGTGGAAGAGGTCATCACCTGCCCCACGAGCATCAATGACCCCGTCTCACCCAAACTGCCCGCGGCCAGCGCGCCGCGCGGTGAGCTCTGCTTCCGCGACGTGAGCTTCCAGTATCCCGATGCCCGCGCCGACGTCATTAGCGGCGTGAACTTCACCACGCATGCCGGTCAGATGCTCGGCATCATTGGCTCCACGGGCTCGGGCAAGTCCACGCTCGTGCAGTTGATTCCGCGCCTGTACGACGTCACGGGCGGCGGCATTTCACTCGACGGCACCGACGTGCGCGACATGACCCTTTCCGAGCTGCGCCGCCGCATTGGTTACATCCCGCAGCAGGGGCGTCTGTTCTCGGGCACCGTCGAGAGCAACCTCAAGTTTGCCGGCGACATGGTGAGCGACGAGGACATGCGCCAGGCCGCGCGCATCGCCCAGGCGGAGGACTTTATCGCCGAGCGCGAGGGCGGCTACGACTCCCCCATCAGCCAGGGCGGCTCCAATGTCTCGGGCGGTCAGCGCCAGCGTCTGGCCATCGCCCGCGCCCTGGCCAAAAAGCCCGAGGTCGTGGTGTTCGATGACTCGTTTAGCGCCCTCGACTACAAGACCGACGCTCGCCTGCGCGAAGAGCTCGCCAAAAATGTTACCGATGCCGCGCTCGTGGTCGTGGCCCAGCGCATCGCGACTATCATGCACGCCGACCAGATCATCGTGCTCGATGACGGCCACGTAGTGGGCACCGGCACGCACGAAGAACTGCTGCACAGCTGCCCGGCGTACCTGGAGATCGCGCAGTCGCAGCTTTCCGCCGAGGAGCTGGGGCTCACTCAAGAAGAAATTGCAGCCGTTATGGAAGGAGGCGAGCACTAATGACAGACGAAACCAAGACTCAGATTCCCAAGCCCACCCGCCAGCGCGGTCCCATGGGCCGCATGGGTGGCATGGGCCGCGGCGAAAAGGCCAAGGACTTTAAGGGCACCATGCGGCAGTTGCTCGGCTATATCGGTCAACACAAGGTTGCCGTGCTTGCCGCCGTCGCCTTTGCCGTGTGCTCGGTCGTCTTTAACATTGTGGGACCCAAGGTGCTCGGCCAGGTTACGACCAAGCTGTTCGAAGGCCTGGTCGCCAAAGTCAACGGTACCGGCGATGTCGACTTTGCCTGGATCGCCAAGACGCTCGGCTTTTTGCTCTGCCTGTATCTGGCAAGCTCTATCTGCAGCCTGATCCAAGGCTGGCTCATGACCGGTGTCACGCAAAAGATTTGCTACCGCATGCGCAAGGAGATCGCCGCCAAGATTGCCGTCGTGCCGATGAGCTACTTCAACGGTCACAGCAAGGGCGATGTGCTCAGCCGCATCACCAACGACGTCGATACGCTCGGCCAGTCGCTCAACCAGAGCGTGACGCAGCTTATTACGTCCGTCACGCAGATTATCGGCGTGCTCGTCATGATGTTGTCGATCAGCCTGCCGCTCACCGGCGTCACCGTGCTCACGCTGCCAGCAGCTGCGATTATCCTGGCCGTAATGATTCACTTCTCGCAGCCGTACTTCCGAGAGCAGCAGCAGGTTCTGGGCACCGTCAACGGTATTATCGAGGAAGACTTTGCCGGCCAGAACGTCATTCAGGTGTTCGACCGCGCCGAGGCCTCGATCGAGGAGTTCGACCGTCAAAACGACCGACTGTTTGTGAGCGGCTGGCGCTCGCAGTTCCTGTCGGGCCTGATGATGCCGCTTATGAGCTTGGTGGGCAACATGGGCTACGTGGGCGTCGTCGTGGTGGGCGCGCAGCTCGCGCTGACCGGCAATGCCACACCCGGCGACATCCAGAGCTTTATCCAGTACGTTCGCAACTTTACGCAACCCGTGCAGCAGCTGGGCAACGTGAGCAACACGATGCAGTCGATGGCCGCTGCCACCGAGCGCGTCTTTGAGTTCCTGGCCGCGCCCGAGGAGGAGCAGAAGGCCGACGCGCAGATTCCCGAGAAGCGCCCCGGCCATGTGGAGTTCGACCATGTCAAGTTTGGCTACACGCCCGACAAGACCATCATCCACGACTTTAGCTGCGTGGCGCAGCCCGGCCAGACCATCGCCATCGTCGGCCCCACCGGCGCCGGCAAGACCACGCTCATCAAGCTGCTGCAGCGCTTTTACGATGTGGACGGCGGTTCGCTGCGTGTCGAGGGCGTCGACGTGCGCGATTGGGACCGCGCGGCACTGCGCGGCGAGTTTGCCATGGTGCTGCAGGATACCTGGCTGTTCAACGGCACGATCCGCGAAAACATTCGCTATGGACGTCCCGACGCGAGCGATGACGAGGTCGAAGCCGCTGCACGCGCCGCACGCTGCGACCACTTTATCCATACGCTCGCCGGCGGCTACGACTTTATGATCAATGAGGAGGGCACTAACCTGTCGCAGGGCCAGCGTCAGCTCGTGACCATCGCCCGTGCCATTTTGGCCGACCGCCCGGCGCTGATTCTGGACGAGGCGACCTCCAACGTCGATACCCGTACCGAGGAGCTTATTCAGCGTGCCATGGATGCGCTGATGCAGGGCCGCACGAGCTTTGTCATCGCGCACCGCCTGTCCACGATCCGCAACGCCGACGTGATCTTGGTGATCCGTGACGGCGACATCGTCGAGAAGGGCACGCACGACGAGCTGCTCGCCCAGGGCGGCTTCTACGCCGACCTGTACAATTCGCAGTTCGACGAGGCGGCGTAAATTCTGCCGCAGGGAACGAATAACGCCCGAGAACGGGTGCGCAGGACAACCTGCGCACCCGTTTTTTCGTCCACGGCACTCGAATTAGCTCTCTTGGGGCCCGATTGACAGCCCCTTCCGGACCCTGTGGCCAAAAAAGGTCAAATATGAGTACTGTTACATTTTTAGTAGCAGCCAAAACCGCCTCAAATGCCCTCTTTACGGCCTCTAAACGCCTTCAAATTAATCAAAATGCCCGTTAGTATGCTTCTATGTGCCAACATTAATGAACATATTTGCTGTTATGTCTATTATCTTGTAAGCTCGATATGATACTACGCCAGCAACAGTACTCATATTTGCCATTTTTTGTCCACGGGGTATGCCGCAGAAGATCCAACTTGCTCCAGCATGCCGTACGCCGGCCCTCCCCTTCCGGCGAGTGCCGACATTTTCCCAGATAAAACCGACCAAAATAAACCTGTCCCTTTTCGGCAGGTTTCGCTTGCACTTTAGCGTGCGACAGCGGATAATGCCGTGCATTCGACAATTCACGCTTTGACTTATTTGATTGAGGAGGCCCCTATGTCCATGGAATTCAAACGCAGGCTGCCGATCCCCATGGAGATTCGCGAGGAAATGCCGCTTTCTGCCGAGCTTACCGCCAAAAAGCAGGCATTTGACGCCGAGGTCGCCAAAGTCTTTACCGGCGAGGACGCACGCAAGGTGCTCATCATCGGCCCGTGCTCTGCCGACCGTGAGGATTCGGTGCTTGAGTACATGAACCGACTGGCCAAGACCGCCGAGGAGGTCAAGGACAAGCTCATCATCATTCCGCGCGTCTATACCAATAAGCCGCGTACCAAGGGCACCGGTTACAAGGGCCTGTTGCACAACCCCAATCCCGAGGCTCCCGACGACCTGCTCGAGGGCGTTAAGGCCATCCGCCACATGCACCTGCGCGTCATCGAGGAGACTGGCTTCTTTACCGCCGACGAGATGCTCTACCCGTCCAACTACCAGTACCTCGTTGACCTGCTGAGCTATGTTGCCGTGGGCGCGCGCTCGGTCGAAAATCAGGAGCATCGCCTGGTATCGAGCGGCATTTCGGTGCCCGTGGGCATGAAGAACCCCACTGCCGGCTCGACCACCGTCATGCTCAACTCCATTTACGCCTCCCAGGCGCACCAGAGCTTTATCTTCCGCAACTGGGAGGTCGAGTGCGACGGCAACCCGCTCGCACACGCCGTCATGCGTGGCTACATCGGTCTCGATGGGCGCACCTACCCCAACTACCACTACGAGCACCTGGAGCGCCTGGCCGAGCGCTATACCGAGCATGCCGGCTACGCCAATCCGGCAGCGGTTATCGACTGCAACCATGACAACTCGGGTAAGCGTCCGCTGGAGCAGTACCGCATCTGCAAGGAGGTACTCGACAGCTGCCGCCGCAACGAGTCCATCTCCAAGCTGGTCAAGGGCTTTATGATCGAGTCCTACCTGGAGGACGGCAACCAGCCGGTCGACGGCGGCGTCTTTGGCAAGTCGATCACCGACCCATGCCTGGGCTGGGAAAAGACCGACTACCTCATCCACGAGATCGCAGAACGTATTTAGGCGGCAGTTAGGGACGTTCCTTGGAGGAGTCGCATGCGCGCCGGGCTTCGGGGGCCAGGCGTGCCCTGTTAAACATGCCCTCGGGTCGCACGTTTCCCTTCGAATCGATCATACAAGCCCCCAATCTGTTCGGTTTCCCCAGATTGTGAGCCCGCACACCCAAGCCGCACGGCCCGCCGTTCAGTTGAAACCACCTGCCAAAAAGGAACAGGTTTATTTTGGCAGGTTTTATCTGGGCAAACGCCAACCGCCGCAAGGGAGCTGCTTTCCCTCGCGGCGGTTTTCTAGCAGAAAAAACCAAGTGAGTAGGCTTTTTGCAGGAGTCTAAGCACACCCTAAAACGCCACGGCTCTGACCTGCGGTTTTATTGAGCATTTGTCGCGATGTGCTCGGCAGGTTCAAAAAAGTCTACTCACTTGTATCTGAGACGCACCAGATTGGCAAAAACCGCCGCGAAAGGGCCCCTGGTCCCTTCGCGGCGGTCATACGCCTCTGATTTTGCGACCGTTTTGCCCGCTTGTTACTCGCTGTAGCGGGTGGCGATGGCGGCTTGTACCATGCCGGTGCTCATGAGGTAGGTCACCAGGAAGTAACCACCATAGGCTGCCAGGAAGATCGCGCAGGTGAGGCCCACGGTGCCGCCTATGCTCATGTTGCCGAACGTGCTCACCAGCTCGATGATCACCTTGAGCGCCACAAAGGAGTGAGCCAGCCCCACTGCCAGCGGGAACAGGAAGAATACCGCTTGCTGCGCCATCACCGAATGGCGGATCTGGCGGTCGTCACAGCCGATCTGTGCCAGCACACGATAGCTGCGGCTGCCGTCGGCCACATTGGAGAGCTGCTGGATCGACAGTATCGCCGCGCACGCAACGACCAGTACAAAGCCAATGTAGATGGCCAAATAGCTAATCATGCCGTTCATCTGCGCCGCCTGCGTGTACATCTCGGAGCGTGTAATGAAGATTCCCCACGACCCCGGCTCCTTGCCGTCAACGAGCAGATTGTCGAGCACCGTGTATTTAATGCTCTCGTCTGCCTCAGTCGTATCCATCCCCTGTTTGTAGTTAACGAGCAGGCTACTGGAATACGGCTGCAGCTTAAGCTGGGACAACAGCTCGTCGGCAACGACGACGGTACCCGGATTACTGCTCATCGCCGAGTTGGCGATGGCCGCCGTGTCCTTGTCCGACTTATCGGTTGCGGGCTTGAGCTCATGCCCGCCCAAGGTGAGGGTATGGCCGCCGGCCATGTATTTGGTGTACAGGTCGCCCAGATCACCGCCCATATCACACGTAAGCAAGTACTGGTCGAGGCCAATGCTCACTGGCTCCTCGCCCATCATCTGGCGCAGTTTGTTGTACTGGCTCGCCGGCGTCACAAACAGGCCCATCGTATCGGCATTGCTACCCCCGAACGCCCTGGGAAGCTTTTCGCCCATGGTCTTGCACATCTCACTTGGAGTCACCGAAGGATCCGAGCCGCCAAGCGGGTAACTCAGATACGAATCGATCTGCACATGCTCACCGGCAACATCGGCGATACTGACCTTCTTGCCGGTCTCGTCGTTGTTGTCCGCCGACTTGCCCTTACGATCGCCATGCCATGGATCGCCGTGCCATGCGGAGTACAAATCGACCGTACTATCGGCCAGCACCATGCGATCGGCCTCAGACGGATTGACATACTCCTTGTAGTAGTCGAGCGTTTCGGGCGTGTAATAGATATACGTCTGCGACATATCGGCCGGCGTATAGCGCTCCAGATTCTCATTCATCACGTTGGCGATCGACATACCGCACGTCACCGAGGTAATGGCGAGGAACAGAATCATCGCGATGACGCCCATCGAAAAGCACACCGTATTGACCTTGGCCGAAAGCTGACGCACGGTAAACATATTGAGGCCGCGCCAATACACGCTGCGCAGGCTCTGCAGCAGCTTGATGAGCATGCCCGAGAGTCCCCAGAACAGGGCAAAGGTGCCCACGGTAACCATAGCGGTCGTAATACCAAACTGGTTCATGGCCTCTTGCAGCTTGCTGTCCGTCGCGGTTAGCGGGAACCCATCACGTAGCAGACGGTAATAGGCCACGCCCACAAGCACCACGCCCACGGCAAAGATGGCAATCGCGATCCAGGGGTTGCGTGTCTTGATGCTCTCGTTGCGACGCTCGGCACCCATAAGCTCGATGAGTTTGGTACGACGCACGGCGCGAAGGTTCAGCAGTAGCGTGAGCACAAACATTACGAGCATGCAGGCAAGGGTCAGATTGAACGCATGCACCGAGAAAAAGAAGTGGAAATTGGCGATCTGTGTCTTAAAGAGCGAGGCCGTAAAGAACGTCATGAGCTGGGAGAGTCCCACACCCAGCACAATGCCGGCGACAAAGGCCACGACCGATACTATCACGGTCTCGAGCGCCATGATCGTGGCGACGCGCCCGCGCCCCATGCCGAGCACCTGGTACAGGCCAAACTCCTTCTTGCGGCGTTTCATGATGAAGTTATTGGCATACACCATCAAAAAGGCCATGACACCGGCCAAAAAGTACGTCAGGTCGCCGAGTATGCTGCCCATAACCTGCGCCAAGCCCTCTTCATCGATGCCGGCGATGTCGACCTGCATCGAGATGGTGCTAAAGGCATAGAAGACCGTGACGCCCAGGGTGAGCGTCAAAAGGTAGACGAGGTAGTCGCGACCGGCGCGGCGGACGTTGCCCCAAGCGAGTTTACAGAGCATCGGAGCCCTCACCGCCCATCATGGCAACGACCTCCATAATGCGGTCGAAGAACTCTCGGCGGTCGGTGTCGCCGCGGCGCAGCTCGGTGAAGATCTTGCCGTCGCGAATAAACAGCACACGGCTCGTGTAGCTGGCGGCAAAGCTGTCGTGCGTGACCATGAGCACGGTGGCACGTAGGCGACGATTGAGGGCCTCTAGGCTCTCGAGCAGCAGGCGAGCGCTCTTGGAATCGAGGGCGCCGGTGGGCTCGTCGGCCATGATCATGGTGGGGTCGGTGACGAGCGCGCGAGCCGCGGCAACGCGCTGCTGCTGACCGCCGGACATCTGGTAGGGATACTTGTCGAGTACCTGACTGATGGACAGGCGCGCTGCCACATCCTGCACGCGGGTCGAGATCTCTGCCGAGTTTGTGCGGGCGATGGTGAGCGGCAGGGCGATGTTCTCGCGTGCCGTGAGCGTATCGAGCAGGTTGGAGTCCTGGAAGATAAAGCCAAGCTCCTCGCGGCGGAACTGCGAAAGCTTAGCCTGCTTCATGCGTGTTACGTCCTGCCCGTTGATGCGGATCGTGCCACTTGTGGCGCTATCGATGGTCGAGACGCAGTTGAGCAACGTCGACTTGCCCGAGCCCGAAGCGCCCATGATGCCAACGAATTCGCCGCGGTTGACGGTAAAGCTGACGTCGTTGAGCGCGCGGGTCACGTTGCCTAGCGCTCCGTATACCTTTTCGAGATGCGCGACCTCCAGTACCGGGGTCGCCATGTGCGTGGTTTGCATACCGAGTCCTTTCTTGCAATTAGTCTACGGCATCTATGGTCGCAAGAAGACGAGTCGGCTACCATCGATATGGCTTACGCTTGCCTTACCGTTGTGTAAGGTACGCGTAGCTACCCTGCCACGTGTTGATGTTGAGAGAGGACTCCTGTTGAAGACTGTTCATGTTGCCGCTGGGATCATTCGCAAGGAAGGATCTGATGAGCTGCTTGCCGTGCAGCGCGGCTACGGCGACATGCAGGAACTTTGGGAGTTTCCCGGTGGCAAGCTCATGCGCGGCGAGTCGCCCGAGGACGCCGTACGCCGCGAGCTTATGGAAGAGTTGCAGGTCAAAGTCACCAATCTGCGCGATTTCTATACCGTTGAGTACGACTACCCCGATTTTCATCTCTCCATGGAGTGCTACTACTGCTCGCTGGCTAAAGAGTCTGGCGAGCCCCAGAAGCACGACCGCCAGCTCGATATCCGCTGGATTCCGCGCACCTCGCTTGCCACGGTTGAGTGGATGCCCGCCGACAAGGGGCTCATTGATGCCCTGATTGAGCTGAAGGAAGACCGGCTCGAGGCAAGCTCCGCCGATGACGCCGCGCCCAACACAGCCGCCAAGCCCAAGCGCGCACCTAAGCGCCGCAGCAAAAAACGTCCCAAGCCCGGTCTGCTCGACGGCATCGATACCTCGGACCTCTCCGCTGACGAGCGCGAACTGGTCCGCCGGCGCGCCGCCATCAAAAAGTCTATGAAGGGCAACAAGCGTGCCAACACCAAGCCCGAGTTGCTCGTTCGCCAGCGCCTGCGCGCAGCGGGCCTTACGGGTTATCGCTTGGAATGGAAGGTTCCCGGCAAGCCCGACATCGCCTTTCCCGGGCGCAAGATCGCCATCTTCGTCAACGGCTGCTTTTGGCATCGCTGCCCTAAGTGCAATCCAAGCCAGCCCAAGCGCAACGTTGAGTTTTGGGAGGCAAAGTTTCGCCGCAACGTCGAGCGCGACCACGCTGCCGTGGCAGCACTCACTCAAATGGGCTGGACGCCCATAACCATCTGGGAATGCGAACTCAAAAAGGACCGCATCGACGCCACGATGGAAAAGGTCATCGAGCAGGTGCGCGCCGCAGAGCCGCAGTGCTAACAGAGAGCATTCACACGCTCCGCACGTCCGCGCCATATTCACGTCACAAACCTTAGAAAGTCCTTAAGCTCAAAACCTTTCAAGAGTGTTATTCGATACCTCTGAACTGCAGTTTCATCGTAACACCAAACCAGGTTAAGCCTTTCTTTAGCGCTTCTTTGCAGCAGCCGCGGCATAATACTGCCAGCGCACGGGACCTAGCAGCATACCCCGAGCGCAATCTATTGGTGGACATCGAGGAGGCCGCATAAGCATGCATTCTTCCAATGACGCAGCACAGCAGCCATCCCTAAAACATGCAGACCTTTTCTCCTTCCCCCCGACACAGAGAAACGGTCTCCTCGACTCCCCCACCACAAAAGCCAAACGCTCAACCGACCAGAGCCACAACTTACGAGCATCGTTCGAAAAGCTCCAAGCCTCACTAGACCAGGCATTCCCCAACCAAGCCCGGGCATACTAACCCCCACCAACCTGAGTAGAGCGTCATGGAGAGCACGGTGCAGCCTGATAGGAAGTTGATTGTCGCCACTGGAAAGAGCCCTGTGGCATCGAGCACGGGCTTGACGATAACGCCGCCGCCAATACCTCAGATTGCTCCGATCGTTGACACAAAGAAACAGATTGCGAATACTGCCACGTGCGTTATCGACATGAATACACCTCAGTTCCTCTATCCTATAGAAGGCGAAAGGGGTCCGTGCGCCCTTCCGCCGCGACAATTAATTAGACACTCTCGTCGCGTTGTCTATCGTCGCTCCACCACGCTCTCGCTGCGGACACCACAAACGGGCACCGCGTCCTCGCCGGGCAGACGCACATTCTGCCGCAACGCACGATGAGCGGCACGCGCGGGCTGCCCTCGTACGGCAGCACCTTGCGGAACTTCTCGTGGTCGAAGAGCATCTCGCCGTGATCCGAGGTGAACACCACCACGGTATTGGTGCAGGTCGCATCGGGCTCGAGCGCCGTCACCAGGCGGCCAATCTGATGGTGGATATGCGTGATGCAGGCATAGTAGCCCGCCATTGCCTGATGACGCAGCTCGGCATCGTGACGGCCGTGCACCGAATCGATTACCATACCGTCGCTCTCGGTCAGACTGCGGTCAACCCAGTCACCCAGCGCGGGTTCAACTAACTCCTTGCCGTAGTACATTTCAAAGTACTCGGCGGGAGCATCGAACGGAGAATGAGGGCGCACGAAACTCGCCATGAGAAAGAAGGGGCGCATGCGATCGCGCGTCTCCAAGAAGCGGATGGACTCGTCAACCACCCAGCTCAAAGAAGGTTCCCTCAGTCGCCAGCGTATCCAAAAACGGCGTCTTGACATCGGGATGTCCCGCATAACCCAGGCAATCGCCGCGTAGCTGATCGCACAGGATGAGCAGGATATTGGGCTGCGTCCTCAATCGAACGACTGCCATCTTTACTCCCCACTCAACACCTCTTCAGGAGACGGGGAAGCAACGGCTCCCTCGATCTCCCTGCATGACTTCTCAAAATATTGCTCAGCGCGACGTGCATCGCCCTTGTTCTCGTACTGAATGGCAAGCAAAAGCTCGGTAAACCCGCGGTTCACGCCCGATACCTCAGACAGACGGGTCTCCATCGCATCGATATAGGCAAAGCTCTTCTCAAGATAGATTTCGTACGTCATACGAGCCTGCTTGGAAACCTCGGAGGGCTCCACGCGCTCGATCTCTTCGAGCAGCGGCTTTGCACCCACCTCGTTGCCCTGCTCAACATAGTAGTTAAACGCGCGACCAATGAGCTCGCGACGCTGCTTGGGACTCTGCCCCATGCAAAGCATCTCGGGAATCAGCTTGTCGAGGGCGGATCGGTCCTCCTCTACCATAAGTGCATTCATGCGCATGAAGGCGCGATTCCATGCGGGGAGCACCAAGCGAACTAAGGGCATCTCGAGCGTGTGGAGGTACTCGCCCATCTCGCCACGCTCATATAAGGCGGCGAGCTTTGCTGCATAGAAGCGCTTTGCGATCTCGGTCATCGCGAGCACGAACACGCTCATCGCCAAGATCAGAACGCCGAGCGTTCTCATATCGAGCGACATGGCACCTCCTACACAAGACCCAGGCGCTCTGCCTGTTCGGCCGGGGCATCAAAGGCAACAAGTCCCTCACGCAGCATGTCCTCGAAACGCGCTTCGACCTCGATGTCCACACCGGCCAGATTGTGCTCCTGTGCGTAATCGGCATCCAGATCGAAAAGCTTGCTCTCCCCCACCTCGCGTAGCGGCCGATCGCTTTGATCGATCACCGGCGGCTTAACACTCGGAATCTTGAACAGCGGGTAGCAGGTGCGCTCGAAATAGCGGCCGCATTCGATCTCATCGGGGCACTCCGTACCGAGCGTCGCGCGAATCGTGCTCGGAAACGCCGTGTAGTTGAAAAGCGGCTTGTTCTCGGGCTTGGGAGCACGGAAGTAGGTGTGATGTCCGTCGGTGATGTTCACCGCGAGCCCGTGGACGCCATAGAGCGCATAGGGGCGCGTGAGAGCATTGGGGTCGGTCGCAAGCGGCATGAGCGAGACACCCTGGCAGGTACTGGGGATCTCAACACCGTGAGCATCAAGCACCGTGGGCATGATATCGATGGCTTGCGTAATCTTGCCCACACGCTCGCCAGCGCGCACGCCGCCGGGAAACTTGACGATAAAGGGCAGGTGAGCGAGCTCGTTGTAAAGATGCATATAGTTCTTGCCCAGATAATCGCGCTCACCCAAGAAGTAGCCGTGATCGGTGGTCACCATAATCATGGTGTCCTCGTAAAGGCCGGTCTCTTTGAGCTTGTCGATCAGCTTACCAAACCAGCAATCGCACATGCTCACCAGCGCGGCGTAGCGACGCTGCAAGTAGTCCACAGCAGAAGCGGGAATATCGGTCTCGGAGGTGCGGGCGTATGGCGGGATCTCGAAGTAGTCGCGGTCGAGCCCCTCGCTGCCGCCATAGAGATCCATGTACGAATCGGGCACATCGAACGGCTCATGCGGGTCAAAGGCTTCGACCATAAGGAAGAAGTTGTCGTCGTCTTTGTTGGTCTCGAGCCACTCGCATGCCGAGCTGAACGTCTGAGGCGAGGGCATATCCTCCTCATTCGGCCAGGCACTGCGATTCTGCTGATACTGCTTGCGCACGCGACCGTAAAAGGTCTCGGGCATGTTATCCGGCTCGTCGATGCGCGAGATCCACGGGTCCCCCTCTTGCCCGCGATGCGTGTCCCAGGTGTTGAACTGCTGCAGGTACCCCTCACCGCCCGTGCGCCAATAATGGCAGTGATCGGTGGTGATATGCGTGAAGGCGCCCGAGGCGCGCAGGCGCTGCGGTAACGTAATGTCAAACGGTTCGATGGGACCCCAGCACCGCTCAAGAAAGTTCAAGCGGCCGCACATGATATCGCGGCGGGCGGGCATACACGGGGCACTTCCAATCCAATGCTGATCAAACGTAGTTGCCTCGCGAGAAAAGGCATCGATGTTTGGGGTTTTTGCCATCGCCTCGGGGTTATAGCAGGATAGTGCGTCGCGACGAAGCGTATCCATAAGCACCAAAACTGTTCTCATGGCTCGAGCCACCCTTTCTGACCGAACGGTTCAAAACTGATTGCGGGGCATGCCGCGCTCCCGCACCGCGATATCGACAGACACGATGTGTTATGTCCGCCGGTATTGCGGTGCGGCAGAGAGGCCCGAACCCGCCATGCGGCAAAGGAGAGTCCGGGCCGTATCAAACGTGCGTTACGCAAAAATCTTGATGGGCGTGTAGTAACCGATCGCGGCAAACACGAGCGCGAACACGATAAGGCCCACGATAACCTGAGCTGTGTTCCTGCCGTTGCCCTTCTTGATGAGCTTGTAGCAGATGAACGTTAGAATCACCGGCAGCATATACGGCATGACCGCATCAAACTGCGCCTGCAGGCTCAAGGGATCGCCCTCTCCAAGCGAGAACTGAAGCGCGGTCGTTAGCTTAACCGTCTGCGGAATAAGGCAGCCCACAACCACAACGCCGAGAACGTTGGCAAGGTTACCCAAGCGGTCAAAGATCTTGATGCCGCCCTTGTCGATAAGGTCAAGGCCCATGGAATAGCCCTTGTGCAGGCCAAAATACTTAAGCGGCCAGTACAGGAGGTTGATGAGCAGGAACATGACGAGCGGACCCACGAGGGAACCGTTGTCAACACAGAGCGACGCACCGATGGAGCCCGCGATGGGGAACCAGGTGAGGTTGAGCATCGAATCGCCCAAGCCGGCAAAGGGGCCCATGAGCGAGGTCTTGATGCCAGTCACAGCCTCTTTTTGATCCTCATCCGTCTCCTCCTCCATTGCCGTGCAGATACCCAAGATGAAGGGAATGGCAATGGGGTGCGTGTTGAAGTACTCGAGATAGCGCTGCATCGCGGCAACGCGCTGCTCTTTGGGAGCATCTTTGTAGAGCTCCTCGAGCACTGGGCTAAAGCAGTAGGTAAGAGAGAGGGACTGCATGCGCTCGTAGTTGTGAGCGAACTGGCAGCCCTGGGTACGAAGCAGGACTTTATTGAGCGTGCTGTTGGAAATCTTTCCCATTACAGATCGTACTCCTCTCCATCATCGTCGGAATCGGAAGCCGTTGCCACGGCGGCAGGCGCGTTCTTCTGGCCCTCAATGATGATGTCGTAGAGGCCAGCAAGGGCGATGCCGATGATGGCGCAGCCGAGCGTGGGCACGCCCATATAACCAAAGAGCACAAATCCGATGCAGAGGAAGATCCACATGTTCTTCTTCATCATCATGGTGAGCAGCATCGCCAAACCAACAGCGGGCATCATAGTGCCGGCGGTGGCAAAGCCGGTGAGCACCCACGGTACATCGTTCTGCAGGAAAGCCATGATGTCCTCGATGACAAACGAGCCGATACCCGTAGCGATGAACACGGGAATGGCGCGGGTGAGGAAGAAGAACAGGGCACCGAGCCAAAAGTACTTGTTGATCTTCTTGAAGTCACCAGTGAGCGCAGCCTTGTCGGCGCCGTGCACGAGGGCGACGTTCGTGGTCATAACAAGCATGTTGAGCTGCTGGACAAGCGTTGCGGTGGGAACGCCCACGGCAACAGCCAAGGCGATGGCCGCCTCGGTGCTACCACCGGACATGATGCCGAGCGACGTGCCGGCGATGGTGCCGGAGATGACATCAGGCGGAACATAAGCGCCGATGTTGTTGACACCGAGCCACATGAGCTCCAACGTGGCGCCAATCATAATCGCGGTTGTCATATCACCCAAAATAAGACCGACACCCACGGACGCAAGCAGGGGCTTGCGGAATCCGAGGTGGGGACCGAACTGGTCAAGTGTGCACAAGCCGGCCCAAAGAGCCAAGAACAGTGCTTGAACCATACCGTTTCCTCCTTTTCAAACCCATGGTTATCTCAAGCTGGAACCGCGAGGTAGCTCGCACTCCCAGCAATGCCGCCGATGCGGGTTACTTGAAGTTCTTGAGCAAATCCGAGACGCGCTCTTTGGAGTCGCGCGTGGTGGTCTGCATCCAGCACTCCACTCCCAGCTCCTCGAGCTTCTCAAAAGCCGCCTTCTCGTCGGCGGTTACCGACATGTTCTTGTGAATGCGTTGGCGTTTATCGTTGAAACGCATGCCCGAAACATTGAGGTAGCTAAACTCAAGGCCGTTCTCACGCATGGTGAGGGCGTCGTTGGGATTGCCAAAGAGCACCATGGTGACCTTCTTCAAGGTGGTTTTTTTGAGCACCTCAATGAACTTCTCAACCGTAAAGATCGAGACCTTGACGTCTGAGGGGGCGGCAAGGCCGGCTACCGAGCGCTGCACTGGATCGTTTGCGCAGGCATCGTTCACAATGATGACCGACTCGATCTTGTTATCGGGAATCCAAGTGGTTGCAACCTGACCGTGGATCAAGCGATCGTCGATGTTTACGAGTTTGAGTGCCATGGTTTGTCCCTTCTTTACAGGTCGAGGTCGACGTCGTCGCTATCCTCAGCCAGCTCAACAACAATTTCTTTTACCGCATTTGCAGCAGCGTTCTCAACAGTGGTGCGCACCTGATCGACGGTAAGGTTTCCGCTGAACAGCAACTCAATCAAAACGGGAAGGCTCACACCGGTAAACGCGGTCAGTTCACGGCCTCCCAGCTTAACGCGCGAAATGACATTAAACGGAGAACCGCCGTATATGTCGCACAGCGCGACGACATGATCGTAAGTTGCCGCGAGCTCATCGTATGCGCTTACGAGCTGGTCTTCGAACTCCGACACGGTGGTATCAGGCGTAAGCGACAAAGCACGGACACGCTCCTGCTTGCCGGCGAGCATCTCCGCCGCCTCGAGCATCGCCTCGCCCACGTGAGCATGCGTTGCCAGAATGATTCCAAACGACATGTATCTATCCTTTCCCCATGTTCGCCCAGCACGCAGGCGCTATCTGCGCATCTGGTTTCTCCTT
The DNA here is from genome assembly GCF_009875845.1 of Collinsella sp. BIOML-A6. Taxonomy (NCBI): domain Bacteria; kingdom Bacillati; phylum Actinomycetota; class Coriobacteriia; order Coriobacteriales; family Coriobacteriaceae; genus Collinsella; species Collinsella sp. BIOML-A6. The sequence continues at coordinate 11,031 of NZ_WWSL01000026.1, read as the reverse complement.
GTCAACCATATGATAACTTTTGATTTGTTCTGATTGCTTTAAGCGAAAGAAACTAACCAATCTAGCTATCAAACGCACTTTTAACGCCTAATATGCGAATATCCATGCCCTGTTTGAACGAAATAGTACCAGAATGCTTCATTTCTGTACATAGTTAACTCTCTTTTGATCGTTCACACCCGTTATTTGACCGTTTATCGGAATAATTGGTTTCTTTTGATTTATAATGATTGATAGTATAGGAAATTAAGGAGGAGAAGTGATCAAACTAGAACGCCAGGAGCAACTCGAAAGCCTCATCAACGCCCGCGGTTTTCTCTCGGTTAACGATGCCATAAGCCTTCTCAACAGTTCGCCCATGACTGTCCGCCGTGACATGGACGAACTTGCCAGCGAGAACAAAATCGAACGTGTGCGCGGCGGCGGCAAAAGCCTACACCCCATTCGGAACGCCGCGCTTGAACAGCCACACAACACGAAACGTCAGCAGCATATCAACGAGAAACACCGCATCGCTCAACTTGCCGCCGAATTAATCGAGCACGGTGACACGGTATTTATTGGTGCGGGTACCACCTGCGAACTCATTGGCAGCTACCTTGCGGGCACATCGGCTCGCGTTGTTACCAATAGCCTACCAGCATTCGACCTCGTCAAGGACGTTGCAGGCATTGAGACGATTTTGCTCGGCGGCCTTTACCGCCCCAAAACCAGCATATTTTATGGCCCACTTACGGCAAACGCGCTCAACAACATCAATTTTGACAAGGTATTTGTGGGAGCGAACGGCATTGATGGATCAGATGTTACCGGACACAATGCCGACATCTCGGATTTGCAGCGCATCGCCTTTGACTGCGGCAAGAAGCGCTATATCCTCGCCGATTCGTCCAAATTTGGCAGGCGCGATTTTATTACGTTCTACGATATGCGAAACATTGACGCACTTATCACCGACAACAACATCACGCCCGAGTATCTTGCAGAATACAGTGCCTATACCCGAGTAATCTCGTAGCGTGCAAAGCAAACGAGCTTGATGTCGTACTCCAAGGAATCGGCAGACAGGAACGAGAGATTGGCGCCGATGCTACTCGCCTCGACGGTGCACGTATCGTGGTGATACCGCCTCATGAGAGCGTTCATCTCTACCAATCAGCGACCTCGTGCGCTCCTTATAATATCGCACAGAAGGAAGACGCGAAAACCCGTTCGGCGCAAAGCCCCCTTGTGGGGTATGGCGTTGGTTATCACGCCTATTATTTTCACATTGGCGAAGAGAACTACTGCCGGCAGTTCAACACCTATGAGTGCTTCCGCGGCCAGACCAAAGCAATAGCAGTCCTTCATCAAACCGCGCGCGGGGCAACGCGAAATACGCTCTTGCGCTATAGTGAACGAACGCCAAACGTTGAATCGGACGTCATCTTTAAGGAATCTCCCATGAAGCGCATCTCGTTTCTCATCAAGCCAGCGAGCTCATTGTGCAACATGCGCTGTCGCTACTGCTTTTACGCCGACGTCGCTCAACATCGCGAGGTCTCAAGCTTTGGCATCATGCAGCGCGACGTCATGGAGGCTCTCATCGACTCCGCACTTGGGCTCGATGACAACGCCGACATAACCTTTGCGTTCCAGGGCGGAGAGCCCACTTGCGCCGGACTTGAATACTTCGAGGCCTTCACTGCTCATGTTGCATGCAAGCGCTCCAACCAGACCATCCATTATGCGCTGCAGACCAATGGATACCTCATCGACAGGACATGGGCGACTTTTTTGGCGAAACATGATTTCTTGGTAGGCGTCTCTTTGGACGGCTACCGCGATCTACACGATTGGCTCCGTCCCGACGCCACAGGCTCCAAGACGTTCTCCCGTATTCTTAAAGCAATCCAAGCGCTTCGCTCCGCGGGGGCCGAATTCAACATCTTGACCGTGCTCACCGCGCAGCTCGCCAAGCATCCGCAGCAGCTCTATCGTTTTTACCGACAGCATAAATTTAACTATGTGCAGCTTATTCCCTGCCTGCCCGGACTAGATGACGCCGAGGATGAGTTCTCGCTCACCCCGGAGGCATTTGCGAGCTTTTACAAGGTGTTCTTTCGCCTGTGGCTCAAGGATTTTGAGCAGGGGTGTGGCATGAGCGTCACACTCTTTGATAACGTGATTCCGCTCTTTGCCGGCTATCCGCCCCAGCAGTGCGGCATGCTTGGGGCATGCGCGCCGCAATTTGTGGTCGAGGGCAACGGCGACGTATACCCGTGCGACTTTTACGTGCTCGATCGATATCGCCTGGGTAACGTCGTACATGATTCGCTTGAGCAGATGGCAACCTGCGACGAACTGCACGCGTTTCTTGTCGAGCCCCGCCGCGCGTGCAGTGAGTGCGCCGACTGTCCCTTTGAGAGCATATGCCACAAGAACTGCAAGCGACTCAACATCGCATACTATCGCGAGGATTACTGCGGGTACCGCAGCTTCTTAGAAGAGGCAGCTCCTACAATGGCCGCCATCGCACGCAGACTGTAGGGCGCCCAACCAAACAACGCGCCAACTATCCCGCTTTTGCCCCACCTTTATATAGCTATTCCGCGAGCAGCCCTCGGCGAGATATAGGGTTTTGTAAGCGCCCGCACACAAAACCGAGGCCCTGGGAACAAAAAACCGCCGCGAGTGCGCGAGTGTTCCACTGCATCGCGCCGAAAGGGGCCCGGCGCATCGGCATTTCCGCAGGTCACGGATCTCAGCTAATCCGTTGGAGGGCGCAGCCAAGAAAAAGACGCACACTTGCACGCCTACTCCATGACTCTAACGCCTTGATTGACAACTTGATTGAAAAGCTTGCATGTCCCCTGCGAGCGACCGGGAGCTGGACGGCTCGCCGCGCTGGGCACCGCGTGGACTCGGTGCCCAGCACACCACCTCGCGCGCATCAAACCTCCCTATGATGCGAAATCTTGTATGTAAACTGAACCCCCCGACCCTCCCATCAAACAATCCAACCGCCCAACCGATCAGAGTCTCAACCTGCAAGCCTCATTAAAAAAACTCCAAGCATCCCTAGACAAAACCTTCCCCAACCAAGCCCGGGCATATTAACCCCCACCAACAAAGCGCCCCTTGCGCCCCATCCTTTCCGCCCCAACGCCACAAGGGCGACGACCTCGAGTAGGTCAACCTGGGAGGGGCGAGGGCTTAGTTCCCCAATCTTTCCGCAGGGGGCAAAAAGCCTCGCCGCACGAAGTGCGCAGCGAGGCTTTTTGCATGCCCGAGGACGATTGGGGAACTAAGCCCTCGTCCCTCCCCGGGATATATAGCGAGTCGGAGTACCCTTGCTGTTACTCTGCTTTGCCCACAGAGTTGAGGTTGGTCATGCGGATCTTAACCAGCTCGGTGATCTCACGCATGCCCTCCTTGGCCGGCTTCTTGGGATCGAAGCAGGCGGGGTTCTCGGCCATGTAGGCCATGAAGCCCTTGGTGTAGGCCTGACGCAGCTCGGTGGCGTAGTTAACCTTGCAGATGCCGTTCTTCACAGCCTCGGCAACCTGCTCATCGGGCACACCGGAGGTGCCGTGCAGAACCAGCGGCACGTCGACGGCGTCGCGGATGGCCTTGACCACGGACTGCTCGATGTGAGGATCGCTCGTGTACACGCCGTGGCTGGTGCCAACGCCAATGGCCAGCGAGGTGCAGCCAGTGCGCTCGACGAACTCTTTGGCCTCGACAGGATCGGTGTAAGGGCTCTCGCCCTCAACCGAAGGACCGTCGTCCTCCTTGCCGCCAACCTTGCCGAGCTCAGCCTCGACAGGCACACCCATGGCGCGGCCAGCATCGGCGACGGACTTTGTCAGGGCAATGTTGTCCTCGAAGGACTCGTGCGAACCGTCGATCATGACAGAGGTGTAGCCCGTGCGGAAAGCCTGCATGCAGCGGTCATAGCCATCGCCGTGATCGAGGTGCAGAGCGACGGGCACGGAAGCGCGCTCGGCGGCAGCCTTCACCATGCCGTAGAAGTAGTCCAGACCAGCGGTCTTGATGGTGCCCGGGGTGGTCTGCATGATGACGGGGGACTTGGTCTCCTCGGCAGCGGCCAGAATGGCCATAACAAACTCGAGGTTCTCGACGTTGAACGCGCCGACGGCGTAGTGGCCGGCCTGAGCGTCCTTGAGCATCTTTTCGGTGGTAACAAGTGCCATGAGCGTTTGCTCCTCTCCCTCGCCCGCATCTGGACATCGGGCGTAGTTGTTCACAAGGCGTTTTACCTTGCGTTTTGCTGCGTTTATTGTATGAAATTCAGCGGCTTCGCACGTACGAGATATTGAACCCATGCAGGTCTATACAGTCGTTTTTGAAAAGCAAACGGAAGGAATTGGAGCCGAGTGGGCGTGTTCGATATTGAATTTTGGGCGTTATGCGTCTTTCTTTTATAGAAAAAATAAGTAATCGAAAGGTGTTTTCTTACAAAAAAAGAAAATGAACGAAAATAGACTCAACACAATTCCTGCAAATTTCGGTCAAGAATGGAGCAGCCATGGCCCCCGTAACAAACCGTGCATTTGCCGATGAACGTCGCGCCGCCATCATGGAAATGCTCGAGCACAACGCCTCGGTGCAGGTAGCCGAAATCGCCCAGACCTTTGGCGTGTCCTCCGTCACCGCTCGCTCCGATCTGGACGCGCTCGCCGAAGCAGGCAAGCTGCGCCGCACGCATGGTGGTGCCGTATCGCTCCACAAGCGCTTGACCGTTTCCACGCAGGATCGCCGTATTAACGTTAACGTTGCCGCCAAGCAAGCTATCGCCCAAAGTGCTATGGAACTCGTCAATGATGGCGATACGCTGCTCGTTGACTCGGGCACCACCGCTCTCGAGTTTGTCCGGCTCCTCGACCAGCGCGACGGCATCACCGTTATCACGGCCGACATTACCATTGCCGATTACATCGACGAGAGCATGCCCTCGGTCGATGTTGTCATGCTGGGAGGCGCGCTGCGCAAGGGTCATCGCTATCTGTACGGCCCACTTACCATGCAGGCGCTCCAAATGGTCCACGCCGACCTTGCCGTCATGTGCCCTGGCGCCTTTGTGCCAGATTGCGGCTTTACCACGGACTTTCCGCAGATGGCCGAGACCAAGGCCGCCATGATTGGAGCCGCCCGCAAAAGCGTGGTGCTTATGGATGCCAGCAAGGTCGACGGGCGCGGTATGTATCGTTTTGCGCAGCTTGCCGACGTGGATGCCATCGTCATGGACAACGACCCCAACGGCATCGTCGAATCTTCCCTCGTCGCAATCTCGGACCGCACCAACCCCAACCTCATCATCGCCGCCGCCTAATACCAGCACAAAGAGGACGGTGTACCTTCGTGATGGCTTCAACCAAAACGTCGATAGCAACGAGGCAATTGGGCCTCAAAGCAAAAACCGCCGCAAAGGCGTCTGTCCCCTTTGCGGCGGAAAATGAGGCGTCGCATAGGGATAGGTCCCCCTATGCGACGCCGTCATGGCTGGATTGCGACTACAGGATGCTTTCAATACTGTCTAGGATACTTTCTGCATTCTGCGTGGCGTAATCCTCGGTGGTGATAACGCGAACGTTTTTGGCACCGGCTTCCTCAAAAGCCTCTTTGGCAAAACCGACCTGCGGCCCCAGCAAAACGGCATCGGCGTCACTGATATGATCGGCGGCGGTGGAAATCGGCGATGCTTCGATCTCGATCTCGAGACCACGAGTCTCGGCGACGGCCTTAATCTTTGCGACCAGCAGGCTGGTGGTCACACCGGTGTTGCAACAGACGAGGACCTTTTTCATAAGGAAACCCTGCCTCCCTCTTTAATCTTGTCCGCAAGACAAGACGGCTATCAACTTGGAATACGAGCATAGCAACCAAGTCATGCGCCACACTCGGCAATCCCAAAGAACTACAAGCTGCACCCCACGCCTTTAAAAAAGGGGGCCGGAGGATGGCAGCCGGCTCCCCTTTTATATCACGCGGAGATGCGAAGATCGCTATTTCTTCTGGACGTACTTGAGGCAGTCGAGCGTAACGGCGACGAGAATGATCAGGCCGGAGAACACGAACTGCAGGTTAGTATCAATACCCAAAATGGTCAGTGCATAGGTAAGAGCGGTGAAGATCAGCACGCCGACGGTGACGCCGGAAATCTTGCCGATACCGCCGGTGAAGGAAACGCCACCGACAACGCACGCGGCGATAGCGTCCATTTCCCAGCCCTGGCCGTAAGCAGCGGAGCCAGAACCGACCATGCGGATGCACTCGAGCCAAGAACCAAAGCCGTACAGGATGCCGGCGAGAATGAAGGCGCCAATGGAAACAGCGAAGACGTTGATGCCAGAGACGGAAGCAGCCTCGGGGTTGCCGCCGACGGCGAACATGTTCTTACCGAAGGTGGTCTTGTTCCAAATGAACCACACGACCACGATAGCAGCGACAGCCCACAGGATGATCGTCGGGAAGCTGCCAATACGCGGAGTGACCATGGCGGGAATCAGAGGATTGATCGAACCGAAGGACACACCCTTGGTGGCATAGGTGACGAGGCCGAAGATGATGAGCATGTTGGCCATCGTCGAGATGAACCAGTGCATCTTAAACTTAGCGGTAAAGAAGCCAGCAATGGCAGAAAATGCGGTGCACAGGACAACACAGACAACAAGTGCCAGGACAATCTGGCCCACGACGGGCATGGTGGAGAAGTCGAAAGCGATGCCAAACACGGTACCGGTGTTAGGGCCGGCGTGCATGATGATGGTAGACGCCACCATACTCATACCGACCATACGGCCAATCGACAGGTCGGTACCGGTCTGGAGAATCAGTCCGGCAACACCAAGCGCCAAGAACATACGGGGCGAAGCCTGCTGGAAAATGTTCAGCACGTTCTGAGTCGTGAGCAGCTGCGTGCCCTTAACAACCGGCGTGATGGCGCACAGCGCGATGAAGATGAGCGCGATGGCGATGTACAGGCCGTTGTTAAGCAAGAACGTACGCGTGTTAAATGTGTACTTGTAGTTCTCCCAGCGCTGGGCCATATTCTCGGCAAACGTAAACTTGCCGATGCGCAGCAGGTCGATCAGGTGATAACGATAGGCAAAAGCCTCATGCTCACGATCCTTAATCTGCTGAAGCTCCTGCTGGTAAGTCACCTTGGCGTCGAACTGCTTGTTCTTGTAGACGTACTTTTCTTCCTTGATCTCGGCCTGGTCGGTGATACCGGCGATGCCCTTCTGGTGCTCTTTCTCGAGCTTGGCGAGCTGCTTTTGATAGGCAGCCTTGGCAGCCTCGCGCTCGGCGGCACAGCTGGCCTTAACGGAAGCGAGATACTCGGACTCATAATGAGCCTTCAGGTAATTCTCGGCGTCGGCAACGAGCGAGTTGATCTGACCCTTGTTCTGAGACTCGACCTGCTTGGCCTTCTCCATCTGGGCCTTGAATTTGTTAATGGCCTCGTCGCGCTCGGCCTTGGTGAGCACGCGGTCGTTCTTGGTGGCGTCAATGCTGCTCTGCAGCTCCACGATGCGCGTGGTGCCGTCGGCTCGCAGGTCATCGACCTTTTTCTGAATCTCGTTAACATAGCTGTCGATCGGTTGGAGGAGTTTGGTCTCCTCTTCGACCGACAGAATCTTACCGGATACGGTAGGCATGTGTTCCATCCCCTTCATCTACAGATACTTGGCACTCAAACGGAGCAGCTCTTCCTGGTTCGTCTCCTTGGTGTTGACAGTGCCCGAAAGGTGTCCGTTCGACATGACGCCAATGCGGTTGGTGATGCCGAGAATCTCGGGCATCTCGGAGGAAACCACGATGACCGTAGTGCCCTTCTTAGCCATGTCGATGATGAGCTGGTAAATCTCGTACTTAGCGCCAACATCGATACCACGGGTGGGCTCGTCCATCAGGAACACCTGCGGATAGCGCTCAAGCCACTTACCAAAAATGACCTTTTGCTGGTTGCCGCCAGAGAGGCTCGAAATCAGATCATCGGGACCCATGCACTTGGTATGCATGGTCTTGATCTCTTTGTTCGTCGCGCGAACCATCTTGTCGTTAGACAGCGCGGGACCGCTCTTGTACTGATCAAGGTTAGCGATGGTGGTGTTAAACGTCAGGTCGCCCTTCAGGAACAGGCCGTTTGCCTTGCGCTCCTCGGTAATCAGAGCAAAGCCGTGCTCCATGGCGTCACGCGCCGAGGAAAAGTTCATCAGGCGATCACGGAAGTACACACGGCCTGCCGCACGGGTACGAATACCAAAGATCGTCTCGAGCAGCTCGGTACGTCCGGCGCCGACCAGACCATACAGACCAAAGATCTCGCCCTTGCGCACGTCGAAGGTGATGTCCACCAGGTGCGGATCGAATTTCGTGGACAGGTGTTGCACCGAAAGAACGTTGTCGCCGGGAATGTTATCCACGGGCGGGAAACGGTTGTCCAGCGAACGGCCAACCATGGCGCTTACGAGCTCATTCATGTTGGTGTCACTCGTGCGCTTGGTCATAACCAGATTACCGTCACGCAGAACCGACACGTCGTCGCAGATCTCGAAGATCTCGTCCATCTTGTGCGAGATGTAGATCAGAGCGATGCCCTGCTCCTTGAGCTTACGCATCATCTCGAACAGCTTATCGACCTCTTGCGCCATCAGCGAACTTGTAGGCTCGTCCAAAACGATAACTTTGGCGTTATAGGACATAGCCTTGGCGATCTCGACCATCTGGCGCTGAGAGACGCTCATGTTTTTCATGGGCTGGGTCAGGTTGACGGTCATGCCCAGACGACGGAACAGATCCGAAGCCTCTTTGCGCATGCGCGCCTCGTCGATCACGCCGCCCTTAACCGGATAGCGGCCCAAGAACAGGTTATCGACCACGTTACGCTCGAGGCACTGGTTGAGCTCCTGGTGGACCATGGCGATGCCGTTTTCGAGAGCATCCTTAGGACCGGAGAAGCTCACCTCCTTGCCATCGAGGAAAATGGAACCCTCGTCCTTTTGATAAGTGCCGAACAGGCATTTCATCATCGTGGACTTGCCTGCGCCGTTCTCACCCATCAGGCCCATGACGGTGCCGCGGCGGACGTCGAGGTCGATGTGATCGAGTACGCGGTTGCGCCCGAACGTCTTGCTCATCCCTCGGATCGACAGGACGATGTCGTCTTGCTTGTCTGACATGTATTCACCCCTCGTTTCCCTCGATATCCTCCCCGTGCAACCTTATTTGCGCAGCTACGATTGGGAGAACGTCCTGATATGAGACCATAACGAAATGTTTACGTACTCATAGTCTCTGAAAAGCAAGGGGGAGCAGCCTCCTGATCCCCCTTGCCAACATGCTTGCATGCTCTCGCGAGCAATCACAGCCTACTGGCCAAGTATCGACGTGTAGGAAGCGCCGTTGTCAGTCTTAACCATGTTAATGGCAAAGGCATCGAAGTCGGCCGGGTTACCAAGCTTGTTGGTAATGGAGGACTCGTTCTGGCCGTCGCCCTGGACAACTTCGAGATCGAGGTTGAGCAGCGGAGCATACTTCTCGAGCAGCGGCTTGTAAGTTGAACCCAGGAAGTTGTCGGCGGAGTTGTAAATGCTCAGCCAGACCTTCTTCTTGGCGCTATCGCCCTCATCGAGCTGGGCCTGAGCCGTCTCGTACAGGGTGTTCGCCGGGTCCATGAAGTCCTTGTAGTTGTCTGCCGTAACCTCGAGGTTCATCGCGTAGAAGGAGCGATCCTCCTCGCTGTACTTAAAGTCGTCCTTGGCGATGACGTTACCGGCATCGTCAGCCTTGCCCACGCCGGTGTTGACGTCGACGCCGTCAAGAGAGTTGCGGAGCAGACGCAGGGTGAGGTAAGCCTGGACAGCGGGGTTCTGGGAAATGGTGCCACCATAGGGGAAGTCGGTGTCGCCCAGGGCGGCAACGGCATCGGAGTTGGCGTCGTAACCAAAGACGGGGACCTTGTTCTCCTTGGCCCAGTTGGAGTACATGGACATGCCCATGCCGTCGTTGTTAGAGACAACGATATCGATCTGCTCGCCGAAAGCGGAAGCCCAGGTGCCAGACAGAGCGTTACCGGCGGTCGGGGCGTCCCAAGTAGCGCCGGCAGAGGTCTTCATCTCCTGGCTGGCAAGCTCACGGATCTTGAACTTCTTGCCGTCGACCTCGATCTCGCCGTCCTTGACCTTGTCCGACTTACCGTCCGTGTTAGTGCCGACGGGGTCAGAAACAATCTGGCCGTCCTTCTCGACAGCGGTGCCCAGGGCCTTGCGGCAGCCACGAGTACGAGCGATGGAGTCGTTGTGTCCCACATCACCGATGGCGAGGACGTAGCCGATGACGCCGTCACCGTTGCGGTCGATATCGGCAGCGTGGGCCTTGATGTACTCGACGACCATCTGACCCTCGAGCTCGCCACCCTGCTTGGCGTCAAATCCGACGTAGTAGGTGTCATCGTTCCACTTGAGCGTAGTCATGTCCAACTCGCCGGTGGAAGAGTTAGAAGGCTGGCGGTTGTAGAAAACGACCGGCTTCTTAGCGTTCGCGCTTCCGCCGGCGGCTGCACCGCCATCGCTACCGGAGCCACCGCAGCCCGCAAGGGAGCCGGCAGTAGCGACGCTCATCACGCCGAGTCCGCAAGCCTGAAGGAATTGACGACGAAAAAGTGCCATGAGGAATTCCCCTTTCTTAGCGCATACCTTAATGCGCTTTGACTACCAAATACGAGCGCCGGGGAATGTTAGATGTTTGCGCTAACATCCTTCGCCCCTCGGCGGGCTCTTGCTCCCTGCCATAGCGCAACAGCAAGGACGAGTCGTCACTGAGTACGTTAACAGCCTGTGGAATAAAGACTACCCAGAGTTTTATCGAAGACGCCGAACGGTCGAAACAGCCACGCGAACGGTATGTGAAAGATTGAAAAATTTAAGGTAAAGCAGGGTGCTTTACAAATCAGAACCACCCTTAAAAAGGGTGGTTTGCTCTTAGGGTATAACCCACGGGCCCCGGGCTCGCGTCTAAAGGCGC